>NZ_DBNGVP010000019.1:0-19671 GCF_057119385.1 Archangium sp.
TCGATGGCGACGCCCTTGGGCCTGCCGGTGGAGCCGGAGGTGAAGTCGACGTAGGCGAGGTGGCGCGAGGTGACGCCCGTCTCGGGCGCGGACGTGGGCAGAGCCTCGAGGCTCAGCTCCTCCCAGAGGAGACACTGCAACGCGTCGGAGACGGGGAACTGCGAGCGCAGGGCGCGCGAGGTGAGAAGCAGCCGGGGCGGTGCGTCCTCCAACATGAAGGCGAGGCGCTGGGCGGGGTAGGAGGCATCGAGCGGGAGGTAGGCGCCGCCGGCCTTGAGGATGCCCAACAGGGAGACAATGAGCTCCACGGAGCGCTCGAGGCACAGAGCGACGAGGGAGTCAGGCCCCACGCCGTGCGAGCGCAGGAGGTGGGCGAGCTGATTGGAGCGCGCGTCCAGCTCACGGTAGGTGAGGCGCTCGTCACCGAACTCGACGGCGATGGAGTCGGGACGCAGGGCCACCTGCCTCTCGAAGAGGTGGTGGATGCATGCGTCGGCCGGGAAGGGAGAGGCGGTGGCGTTGAAGTCGATGAGCACCTGCTGGCGCTCGGAGTCGGTGAGCAGGGGGAGCTCGGAGAGGAGCGCCTCGGGCCGGGAGACGATGGCCTGCAGCAACACGTCCAGGTGCCCCACCATGCGAGAGGCGGTGGAGGGCTCGAAGAGGTCCGTGCTGAAGCCGAGCGTGCCGCTCAGGCCCTCGGAGGACTCGAAGAGGGAGAGCTCGAGGTCGAAGCGTGCGACATGGCTCTCCAGCTCCAGGGAGTGCAGACGCAGCCCCGGCAGGGTGGCGGAGTCCAGGGGGTGAGGCTGGAGCGCGAGCATCACCTGGAAGAGGGGCGTGCGGCTCAAGTCGCGCGAGGGACGCAGCTCCTCGACGAGGCGCTCGAAGGGCATGTCCTGGTGGGCGTAGGCCGCGAGCGTCGTCTCGCGCACCTGGCGCAGCAGCTGGCGGAAGGAGGGGTTGCCGCCGAGGCGGGCGCGCAGCACCAGGGTGTTGACGAAGAAGCCGATGAGGCCGTCCAACTCCGGGCGGGGACGGCCCGCGACGGGAGTGCCGAGGCAGAAGTCCTCCTGGCCCGAGTAGCGGGAGAGGAGCACCTGGAAGGCGGCCTGCAGCAGCATGAAGGGCGTGGAGCCCTCGGCGCGAGCCAGGGCCTTGAGGGCCTCCCAGCGCTCGCGGGAAAGACGTACCGGCTGACTGGCGCCGCGTTGGGTGCGCACGGAGGGGCGGGGCTTGTCCGTGGGCAGCTCGAGGCTGGCGGGAGCGCCGGAGAGCTGCTGCTTCCAGAAGGCGAGCCCCTGCTGGAGGACGTCGTCCTGGAGCCACTGGCGCTGCCAGCGGCTGTAGTCGCCGTATTGCACGGGCAGGGCGGGCAGGGCGGGCAGGGACGAGGGCCGGCCTTGCGAGAAGGCCTCATAGAGCGCGGCCATCTCCCGCAGCAGCACGCCCATGGAGCTGCCATCCGAGATGATGTGGTGCATCACCAGGACGAGCACGTGCTCGGAGGCGGAGAGGCGCAGCAGGGTGGTGCGCAGCAGGGGGCCGTGGACGAGGTCGAAGGGACGCTGGGACTCCTCGAGGGCCAGGCGCCGCACCTCGGCCTCGCGCTGCTCCGCGGGCAGTGCGGCCAGGTCCACGTGCCGGAGCGCCGTGGGGAGCTCTGCGTGGACAACGCGCCGGGGCTCGCCTGCCTCGGAGTGGAAGGTGGTGCGCAGGGACTCGTGGCGGTGAACCACCTCGGCCAGACCGCGCTCCAGGGCGCTCGTGTCCAGCGGCCCCTCCAGCCGCACGGCGGCGGGAATGAGCTCATGGGCCTTGCCCTGGGCGAGCTGCTCCAGGAACCACAGCCGCGCCTGCGAGAAGGAAGGAAGCGCGTCCTCCGCGCTCGTGCCGGAAGCGGAGTCCCGAGGCAGGAGCACGGCGCTGGAGGCCCGAGGCGCTTGAGAGGACAGGCGCTCCACGAGCTGAGCGAGACTCGGGCCGCTGAGCACCACCTCCATGGGAAGAGAGAGGCCCAGCCCCTTCTCCACCTCATGGCTGAATTCCACCGCGGCCAGGGAGTCCAGGCCGTAGCGGGTGAGCGGCTCGTCCCTGTCCAACTGCTCCGGCTCCACGCGCAGCCGGCGGGCGAAGCGCGTGCGCAGCCAGGCCTCCAGTGCTTCCGGAGACTCCGGCCGGGCCTCGGGCGCCTCGGGCGTGGCCTGCACGGACTGTGCGCGCGGAGCCTGCGTCACCTCGGAGCCCTGCTCGCGCCAGGCCGCCACCTCCTGAAGCTCACCGGCCAGGAAGGCCGCGCGTGCCGCGCGACGCTGAATCTTGCCGCTGGACGTCTTGGGCAGGCTGCCCGGGGCGATGAGGGTGAGCGCGTGCAGCCGCAACTCATGCTGCTCGGCGATGCGCTGGCGCAGGGCCTGGACTACTTCTTCGAGGCGCTCCTCCGGCTGCCGGCGCGTGTCGCGCTCGTACACCAGCACCAACTGCTCCTCGCCCTCCACCTCCACCGAGAAGGCGGCGCCGCACCCGGGCCGCAGCGCGGAAGAGGCCCGCTCGGCCGTCAACTCCACGTCCTGGGGGTGGTGGTTGCGCCCGCGGATGATGAGCAGGTCCTTCAAACGGCCGGTGACGAAGAGCTGGCCGTCCTCACGCAAGAAGCCCAGGTCTCCGGTGCGCAGGAAGGGCCCGGAGCCATCCGCGGTGTGGGCGTGGAAGTCGCGCTGGGTGTCCTCGGCGCGGCGCCAGTAGCCCTGGGCGATGCTGGGCCCCTTCACCCACACCTCACCCACTTCACCCCGAGAGCACCGGGCGAACGTCTCCGGGTGCACCACGAGCACTTCCTGCTCCAGCGCACGCCCGCAGCCCACCAGCACCTGGCCGCGTGCCTGCCGCGGCTCCACGGCCACGGCACGACCCTCGCGCAGCCGCTCCACGTCCAGGGCCTGCTGCTCGGGGAGGGTGCCCACCTGGCCACCCGCGACGATGAGTGTGCCCTCGGCCAGGCCGTAGCACGGGTAGAAGGACTCACGGCGGAAGCCGCTGACGGAGAAGGCCTGGGCGAAGCGCTCCAGCGTCTCGGCGCGGATGGGCTCGGCACCGCAGAAGGCGACTTCCCAGTGACTGAGGTCCAACGCCTGGCGCTCGGCCTCGGTGGACTTGCGCACGCACAAGTCGAAGGCGAAGTTGGGCCCACCGCTGATGGTGCCGCGCGTGCGGGAGACTTCCTCCAGCCAGCGCAGAGGGCGGCGCAGGAAGCTCAGCGGCGACATGAGGGAGGTGGAGAAGCCTCCGTACACGGTGCCGAGGATGCCGCCGATGAGGCCCATGTCATGGTAGGGCGGCAGCCAGATGACACCGGCGCTGCCCTCGTGCATGCGGAAGGCGCCGTGGATGAGGTGGAGGTTGTGCAGCAGGTTGCCGTGGCTGAGCATGACGCCCTTGGGCGTGCCCGTGGAGCCGGAGGTGTACTGGAGGAAGGCGAGCGAGTCGCCGCGCAGCTCCGGGCGCTTCCAGTGGGACTCGGCGCCTGAGGGCAGCTCATCGGTGGCCACCCAGCGCAGGGAGCGCAGGTCCGGGGCGGACTCGAAGAGGAACTCCGCCATGGAGGTGATGAAGGAGGGGGCGAGCACCACGGAGGCCTGGGCGTCGTGGATGAGGGAGCGCAGGCGGGGAAGGGTGCGCTCCAGGCGCGACGGATCCGGCGGGTAGGCGGGAACGGCGACGACGCCAGCGGCCATACAGCCGAAGAAGCCGGTGACGTAGTCGAGCCCCGGTGGGTAGAGGAGGACCGCTCGCTCGCCCGCCGGCACCTCCTGCTGAAGGAAGGCCCCAAGGGCGAGAGCGCGCTGCAGCAGCCCCGAGTAGCTGAACTCGGACGATTCACCTTCGGCGTCCTCCAGGAAGGAGAACAGGCGTCTCTCTGCGTGTCGCGCGGCGCGCTCTTCGAGCAACTCGAGCAGCGTCGAAGCACGGGAGACAGGCGAGGGGAACGTCATCGGGGTGCAACCTCCGTAGGGCGCGAAGCGCCCGGAGCGTAGGTGCAACCGAATGCCCCCTACAAGACATGGCCGCCTGGCCGCTGTGGGTGCTGAAGTCAGCGGCAGAGGCCCCTCTACACGTTGCTACAGCACGCTCGCTGAAGGAGCTTCGTTGGGGTTCGGGATGCCCGCATCAGTGGGCAAAAGCCCGGAGCACCTCATCCCAGCTCATCCGGGAGCACCGCTCCACCCACCGCACCACGGTCTCCGCTCCCGTTCGCGCGGCAAGTGCCGCCACGGCGGCCTTCTTGAGTGGTGTATCGAAACGCTCGCGCGCGTCCCGGGCCAGTTGCTGCACGTCCACGGGGCTGGTCAGGTACGCCACCGCCAGGCCTCCCGGTCGCGTGAGCGCCTCGTAGGCGCGGCGCAACCGCTGGAACCCCTCCTGATCCTGGTGAGGTGGGTGCCGCGCCAGCGCGGCGAAGTACGCGCTCTTGACGGCGGCTGGATCCATCGTCGGTGCCAGGCCCAATACGGCGAACGGCTCTTCGGGTGTCATATCAACCGCGCTCCTCCCCATCCTCCGGAGAATCCGCCGGGGGCGCCGCGCCCTTCGCGGCGGGCTTCTTCTTCGAGCGTGACGCACGGCTCGCCGGCGCGCTCTCGGACTTCTTCTTCCGCGAAGCCCTGCGCTTGCGCAGCCGGAATCCATGCTTGTTCGCCAACGCCCGCGCCTGCTCCACCACCGGGATCTGCGGGGCGGTCAACTGCTCGGCCAGAGCCTGCATGAAGGCCCCCAGCACCGGGTGGAGGTAACGGCAAGGCGTGTTCATCCTCTCGGCGGCCAACGCTGCCTCGGCGAGCGCTGGCACATCGGCGGCGCTGCGCTCCAGCCAGCGATCCAGAACGCGACGGGCGAGAGCCTCCCGGCCGCATACATCCATCGTCCGGAGCGCCTCGATATGCCCCGTGTTCCCAGGATGGGCCTCCAGGTATCGCACGGTGGCATCCCAGGCCTCGGCGTCCGAGGACGCATGGCGCACCGCCTCCTCCAGGAAGTCCACTTTGTACGTCAGCACCCTGGGCGCGAACCTGCGCCAGATGCGCAGGCCGTCCCCGGTCAGCTTCATCGAGGCGTGGACCTGCTCCATCGCCCCCTCCACCTCCATCAACATCCGCTCCGCCTCCTCGATGTTCCGCACGCCGCGTAGCAGTTGCTCCAACTGCCGTCCGCCCTGCTTCATGCGGCTGCGGCCCAGCAGCAGGGAGATGGCTTCGCTGAGCGCCCTCCGGAGCTCCTCGTTCGCGCCCTCCCAGCAGGCCTCCACCCATGACTCCACCAGGTCCGGTGCGCAGGTGGAGGCCACGCACTCGATCAACTCCATCCGCTCGGAGGAGACGGCCCCACGCAGCCAGGACAACAGGGCGGAGGACTCCGTGGCGATCAGCCGGCGCAGGCCCTCCTGGAGCCACCCGGGTGCGTTGGGCGCCTCGGGGTTCTGCTCGCACCAGGCCAGGAAGGCCCGTGCCCAGAGGGGCGCGTTCGCGCTCCGGGCCAGCAATTCCTGGTAGAGGCTCAGCGCCCGCGGTAGCGCCGCTCCCTCGAAGCGGAGCCCGGCCACGGCCTGTACCACCCAGGGCTGGGCCGGCGGTTGCAGTGCCGCGGCCTGAGCCAGGGCGCAGAAGGGCTCGGCGTCCTCGAGGCGCGAGACGACCGTCCGCGCCAGCCCCGCGGCCACCACCCGCAGCGCCTGCAACACAGGAGTGGACAGGGTCTCGGGAGCTCCTCCCTCACGTACCGCCCGGGCCAACAGCGAAGCGGGCTCCAAGAGCGTGGCGTGGCCCTTGCCCTCCGCCGCCCGGAGCCACAGCTCTCGCGCCGCCAGCTGTCCCGCCAGCTCCCATATCGCCCGAGCGACCTCGGTGGGTGCTGCCCGGGCCCACGCCTCGGCGCGGCTGGCGAAGACGGGGAAGGGCTCGAGCGCGCACAGACCGAGCAACGCCCCTTCCGCCTCCTCCAGCGAGCGGGGCGGCGGAAGGGAGACGCGCTGGCTCGGTGGCTCGATGCCCAGGCGCGCATCCACGAGAGGCAGGCGCTCGAGCGCCGGGGCGATGAGCTCGGGAGCGGGGCTCCCCTCGGAGGAGAGCCAGCCCTCCATCGCCCCGGCCAGAAGGGGCGCATGCGCTCGCGCCGGGCCAGAGAGGGATTGCCACAGCCGCCGCGCGCGCTCCCAATCGCGGGCGCGGCCCGCCGCCCAGACCAGTGGCCAGTACGTGGCCAGGGCCTCCTCCGGAGCCGCGCTTCGCTCCACCAGGCCGGGCTCGGTGTCCACGCGCACGGCCAGGGTGCTGAGCGTGCTCCAGGAGCCGCGGCGGTGCTGCTCGCGGACGGCCTGCCGGAAGAGGTCCGCGGCGCCAGGCAGCAGCTCCTCCCGCAGTGGCGGCGGCAGCCGCAGGAGCGCGGACAGCATCCCCTCCACATCTCCCCGTTTCTGGTACTTGCGGGCCTCTTCCAACCACTGGCGGTGCTGGCGCCCGGTGCGGTCGTGCTTCACCATGGCTCAGGGCTCCGGGTGTTCCGAGCCGTGTTCGAGATGGAGGAAGAAGTCCAGGAGTGCCTCCTCCGCCCGCTCGCGCGCCACGCCCTGGGCCTGTGCGTACTCGTCGAGGAGCCGCTTCAACTCGGCGCGGGGCTCGGGAGGCAGCTTCTCGAGCAGGGCGTGCCCCTTGCGCTCCACCGCGCTCTGCCCCGGCGGCAGGGCCGGAACCGCCTTGCCCACGTCCGCCACCGAGAGGGCCACCGTCTTGGCGTTCGTCGTGCCGGGCTGGCTGACGGAGACCTTCACCACCCCGTTGAGATCGTAGGCGAACTCCACCCGCACCGGTGAGTGCGCGGGCCGGGGCTCGAGCGGGAACTCGAAGGCTCCCACCCGCGTGTTCTCCGAGACCCGGTGCGACTCGCCCTGAAACACCTCCACCTCGACGAGCTCCTGCTCGGGCACCAGGGTGTAGAACTCCTCCACCTTCGTCGTCGGCAATACCGTGTTGCGGCGGAGGATGGGCGCGAACGTGTCCGGTGAGGCGCTCCCGAAGTCGTCCTCTCCGATGACGCGCATGCCCAGGCTGTGCGACGCCACATCCACGAGGATGCGTCCCACCGGCTCGCCGGACAACATGCCCGCCTGGATGGCCGCGCCCAGCCCCACGGCCAGGTCGGGATCCACTTCCTCGTGGATGTCGACGCCGAAGGCCTCCTCCAGCAGCTGGCGGACCCGGGGAATCCGCGTCGAGCCTCCCACCAGGCATATCTTGGACAGCGACTGTCCCTCGAGCCGGGCATCGGCCAGGGCCTGGCGCGTCAGGGCCACGGTGGACTCGAGCAGCGGCTCGATGAGCGCCTCGAAGACGCGCCGCCGCACCTCCACCTCCAGGTGGATGGGCCTGCCTCGAACCTGGGTGAGGAACTCCTCCCTCACGTGCACGGAGATGTCCGAGGACAGGCGGATCTTCGTCTCCTCGGCCAGCTGGCGCAGGCGCGCCATGGCCCGCACGTCCTCGCGAGGCTCCACGCCCTGCTTCTTGAGCTCCTCGAGGAAGAGCTGGACGAGCTTGTCGTCGAAGTCATCCCCACCCAGCTGGGTGTTGCCCGCGGTGGAGCGCACCTCGCGCACCCCCTGGAACACCTCGAGCACCGACACGTCGAACGTGCCGCCCCCCAGGTCGTAGACGAGGAGGATTTCGGGCTCGGCCACACGGAGCGTCTCGGGATGCAGCACGTGCTCATACAGGAGCGAGGCGCTGGTGGGCTCATTGAGCAGCCGCAACACGTTCAGCCCCGCGCGCTGGCCGGCCTCGAGGGTCGCGCGGCGCTGGGCGTCATCGAAGTAGGCCGGCACGGTGATGACCACGTCCTGGACGGGGACGCCGGTGGCCTTCTCGGCTCCCCGCTTGAGCGCGGACAGGATTTCGGCGGAGACCTCCTCGGGAGACACCTCGCGCCCGGCGATGGCGTAGCGGTGGAGCGTTCCCATCTTGCGCTTGACCGAGTGGATGCACCGCTCGGGCTTCAGCATCTCGAGGTTGCGCGCCTCTCGCCCCACGACGACACGAGTGTCCTCGTAGAGGACCACCGAGGGGACGATGCGGCTGCCTTCCACGGGCACGGCCACCGGGCGGCCCTCCACCAGGTGGGCGATGACGGAGTTGGTCGTTCCCAGATCGATTCCAAAGACATGGCTCAAGGGGTATTCCTCACGATGATGGCTTCGCCCTCGCGGACGAGGTGCTCGCCTCGCAGGGCGGCGGCGCGAACCACGCGGGCAATGGCGCCCTCGGCGAAGCTGGGGTGGGGCTGGGTGCCTACAATCCGGAACAGGCGCCCGTCGGGAATGTGGCCGATGGTCGCCAGGCGTCTGATCCCGGAAGACGTCAGGAAGCGCTCGAGCCGGGCCGCCACACCCAGCAGTCCCGATGCGAGCGCCGCATCCGCCGCGACGCGGGAGGCCTCTTCGAGCAGATCCAGGGCATCGAGGAGCTCGTCCCAGGGGGGCTCGCTCCCTGGGGAGTGAGCCGATGTCACGCCGCGCAGAGATGAGAGCGAGCCCCTCAGCTCCGCGAGTCCCCCTTCCAGCTTGCGCTCCACATCCTCGACATGGAGGGCCAGACGGGCCTGGGCCCGGGAGGACTTCTGGACGGCATCCAGGAGCTGGGTGCCCCAGACGGGAGGCGACTCGGCGGGGGGTGTGGCGTCGGGGAGCCTGGGCACCCCTGAACGTCCGATGAACAGGCGTCTCAACCAGGTGAACATCGAATCAACACCAGTCGTTTCCGACTGGCGCTCCATGCAAAACACAATCGGAGACACCGCGCGGATGTGTCTCCCATTGCGCTCTCGATATGGGCATTCCCGGGTCCTACTTCTCTCGTGGGACTCATGACATGACCTCGCCCGTCATGTCCAGTCCTTCGTCTCCACTTCCATCGAACCGTCCCTGCGCCAACGGAACATCGAGCCCGGCGGGCTCGGAGCCAGCCAGAAGGCGTCCACGTGGGGAGACGCCCGGACGAGGGCGGAAACACTCCCGGGTGCTCCTTCCCCAGGAGAGAGGGGCGGAGCTTGCTCGGCCCGACACTTGCTCAGTGCGCGCGGCGGGGGCGATTGACGCGCGCGGCGGCCCACCCCAGGCTTTCGGGCATGGCACAGCGCGCACAAGAGCGTGGGGACGCCTTCCCCCGGGCGCCCACGCGGGAAGAGTGGGAGCGGATGAGCATGGAGGAGCGGGCGCGGGTGGTGGAGTCACTTCCCGGGGAAGTGACGTGGGACGAGATGGCCATGCCGGAGGGGGACAGGCACTCGCGGGCGAAGATACAGACGCTGGATGTGCTCCAGGGCTTCTTCTCGCGGCAGAGACGGCAGGTGTACCTGGGAACGGAGCTACCGGTGTACTACCCGGGGGAGAGGCGCTTCGCGCCGGACCTGCTGGCGGTGCGGGACGTGGAGACGCACGAGCGGGACAAGTGGGTGGTGAGTCAGGAGGGCAGGGGGCTGGAGTGGGTGATGGAGGTCCACGTGGGCGGCGATCGCAAGAAGGACGCCGAGTACAACGTGGAGCGCTACGCGCGGCTGGGGATTTCCGAGTACTTCATCTACGACCGGGCGCGGGAGCGGCTGTGGGCGTACCGGCTGCCCGCGCCCGAGGCGAGGCAGTACGAGCCCATCGCACCGGAGGAGGGCCGCTACCGCTCGGAGGTGCTGGGGCTGGAGTTGGAGGTGTCGGAGGGGAAGCTGCAGCTGTGGGCAGGCAACGCGCTGCTGCTGGAGTCACACGAGCTGCTGGTGCGGATGAAGGAGACGCTGGAGCAGGTGCGGCAACGCGCGCAGGAGGAGGCCCGGCGGCGCGAGGAGGCGGAGCGGCGCCTGGCGGAGGAGGCCCGGCGGCGCGAGGAGGCGGAGCGGCGCCTGACGGAGCTGCAGGCCGAGCTGGAGCGGCTCCGAGGAGGAGCCTTGGCCCCGAAGCGCTGACGGGGTGGTGGCCGCCTCGTCCGCCAACGCCACCCTGGCGCTGTCCTACGCGCCGAGCAAGCGGGCCCATGACTGGGGCAACATCCCGACGACGTCCAGCACGGTGGGTGGCGCGCCGTGCACGGACGCGGCCCTGCTCACCTCCTGCCCCCGCGGGCAGACCTGCTGAGCCCCCGAGGCGGAGACCCCTGGCGGTACCGGGGGTCTCCATTCCTCTTCATCTTGCTTCACCGCCCCGGGAGGAGTGGGGCGGCCCGGTGCCGCACTACCGCACCTGGATGGCGTCGGCGACGACGTAGAAGCCCGAGGTGGTCCAGCGGCTCAGCTGCACCTTGTTCCAGCCGGCCGGGAAGCTCCAGGTGCCCAGGGTGTTCCACTTGCTGCCGTTGAGCTGCTGGTTCACGCTCACCGTGCCCAGGTTGTTGCCGTTGGCGTCGATGATGACGAAGGGGGCGGTGGTCGAGCGGTTGGAGGCCGCCACCCACCAGGCGTCGATCGTCCGGGTGCCCGCCGCCGGCATGTAGAAGCTGAAGATGAACGGGTCGGAGATCGCGGCCGTGGTGGCCGTGTAGTAGTTGTTGCCGTAGTAGCCGGCGTTGGCGCCGACAGCCCAGTTGGCCGACATCTGGACGGAGGCCTTGGTGCTGTCGTTGTTGGCGTTGTTGCTGTCGATGACGAGGCCCGTGGCCGGGGTGCCGCCGCTGGTCCACAGGTACGTCACGGTCATCCAGTCGTTGTCGGTCAGCCCCAGGTCCGTCCAGAACGTGCCGTCGGCGATGTCGATGCCCGCGGGGTTGGCCACCCGGCGCCCGAACTGATCCAACCCGCCGTTGTAGCCGTCCTGGTACGCGGCCTGCGCCTCGGGCTTGCCCTGGGGCAGATCCTTCCACATCTCGCGCATGCTGGAGGGATTCCAGTAGTCATCCTTCGTGTTCCACGGGCCCACGTCCCACACCGAGGTGGTGGCGCACTTGGACGTCCGCGTGGAGCACAACCTCACCTGGTATTCGTTGCCACCGTTGGACGCGAGCGCCCGGCGCGAGGGCAGGGCCACGAAGCGGTCATAGCTCTTGATGACGTGGCCGTTGGCCGTGGTGCCGCCCACCAGGCCCTCGCGCGTGCCATAGATGCGGTACGTCAACGGAGTGGTCAGCGTCGTGAGCTGCTGGGAGGTGCCGCCCTCCAGCGAGCCCTCCAGCTTCACCTCCTGCACCACGGGACCCCGGCCGTGCTCATCCGCCACCAGCGCGAGCCGCACCTGCACCTCCGTGCCGGCCCAGGGCAGGCGCACGGACTCCCCCGCGCTGGAGATGCTCCACTCGCTCCAGCCGCCGTTGGCCGAGCGCACCCGGACATCCACCTCGACGCTCGTCCCGAAGGCGCGCCGCGCCTGGATCAGCGGCCGCACCGTGTCCACGGGCCGCTCCAGCCGGCGGGCCGGGAACGTGTAGAGCCCCGTCAGGGTGCGCAGCCCCTCGCGCCGGCGCATCACGTTGTAGGGCTCGTACACCAGCCCCTCCCGGGTGCGCACCAGCTCGCCCGTGCCCTCTCCGGTGCCGAGCGCCTCCGTCCACTCCAGCGCCCCCGTGGAAGCAGGGAGAGACTCCGTGGCGGGCTCCCGGGGGGCCTCCGCCAGCGCGGTGCCTCCCGCCAGCGAGACTCCCAACATCATCGTCATGAACGTCGACCGCACCTTCGAGTGCATGGCTCGGCTCCTTGGACAGCTCGTCTTCATGGGGGAAATGGATTCAGGACGCTGAACACTCAACATCCGCTGATTTCCAGGATAGCGGCCGAGCGCCCTTTGTCTCTCGAAAATATGTCTTTTCCTGGCACGCACCTTCCGCCGCGGTTCGCGATCCGCTTCCTGACGCAGGAATGACGGGGGATGACGATGTGCTGACGGTGGGCTGACGCCGCGCCATTCACAATTCCTCTCATGCTGAATCGCAATGACTCACCCAAAGCAGTCATCGCGGAAACCAAAATAAAAGAAGACTTGCAGGGGAATTGCTGGCATGAGGAGCATGGACTCACCGAGTCGACATGGGCGCAGGTGTCCAAGCCGCGCCCCGGAGGGAAAACGAACATGAGAGCGATGATTGCCGCCCTGGCCGGAGCGCTGGCCGTGCTGTCCGCATGTGGTCCGGAGCCCCTGGCGCAGGCGGCCGGCGAGGTCGGAGTGGAGGCGCAGACGCTGCCCACCAGCACCAACGTGTTCTGCCCGGCGGGCTTCTCGTTCGACGCGACCTACCGGCTGTGCGTGTCGTCCACCGAGGCGGTGGGCCCGTTCACGCAGAGCATGGTGAGCACCTGTCAGGCCAATGGGGGTGGCTCGGGCTGTACCGCCAGCCGCTGGGCGGTCAGCTTCGCCCGCTCCATCCGCGGCACCGGGAGCTGCATGCCGGGCTCGACGCTGGACACCTCCATCGACGCCTGCGTGGAGGGCACCAATGCCTTCGGTCCCTTCTCCGTGAGCCAGGTGAACGCCTGCAAGAGCGCGGGCGGAGGCCTGGCCTGTGAGAGCATGCGCATCGCCAAGGGACTGCTGCCCGTCGTGGCGACGGCCAACCCGCTGACGGTCCCCTACTTCTACCAGTACTTCAACACCTACGAGCCCTCGGCCACCTGCGGCATCACCTCGGGCTCCATGCTGCTCAACTACTACAACAAGGGCGTCACCCCGGACGGGCTCTACACGCGCTTCGGCAAGGCCCAGGGCCAGTCTCCCTCGGGGCTCGCCTCCATCTACACCCAGTACGGTCTGGCCTCGCAGTACACCTACTCCGGCACCGAGGCGATGATCAAACGGCAGATCGACGCCGGCCGTCCCGTGGTCATCCACGGCTACTTCACCAGCGCGGGCCACATCCTGGTGGTCATCGGCTACAACAGCACGGGCTGGGTGGTGAATGATCCCTCGGGCCTGTGGGCCGGCTGCTACGCCTGTGGCTATCCGAACCGCACCTCCACCAATGGCCGCGGCGTGACCTACTCGTACAGCTCGGTCCGCTCGGCGGCCGGTCCGGACGGCAACTACTGGCTGTCCACCGCGGACACCTCGTCGTTCTCCCTGTAATCCCCCTGTCAAAGGAAGAGATCCAAGTCATGCGTTCATATCAGACGATGTCCGCGGCCCTGGCCGCGCTCGCCCTGTCCGCCTGTGGCGCGCCGGGCTCCGAGGCCGTGCAGCAGCCGGGCCAGGCCCCCACGGAGGCGCGGGAGCAGCAGCCCCTGAACGGGCTGTTCGAGCAGGCGGCGGCGGAGTTCGGCGTGCCCGCGGAGCTGCTCAAGGCCATCTCCTACACGGAGACGCGCTGGGAGATGGTGAAGGGCGGGGAGGAGTTCGAGGGGCGGCCCGCCGCGTACGGCCTGCTGGCGCTGCGCGGTGCGGCGCTGGAGCGGGCGGCGGAGCTGGCGGGGGTGACGGTGGAGGAGGCGCGCACCCAGCCGCTGGCGCACCTGCGGGCGGGAGCGGCCCTGCTGCGCTCGCACGCGGACGAGCTGGGCGTGGACCGGACGGACGTGGGCGCGTGGGCCCCGGCCGTGGCCCGCTTCAGTGGAATCGAGCACGCGGAGGCGCGCGCCCAGTACATCCACTCGGAGGTGTATGACGTGCTGCGCAAGGGCGCCGTGGCCTACGGGCCCGGAGAGCAGGTGCGGGTGTCGCTGCTGCCCACCCAGGCCCAGGCCCGGTATGACATGCCCTCGGTGCGGGCGATGGCGGCGGGCCCGGACTACGCGTCCTCCATCTGGCGGGCCTCGCCCAACTACAACTCGCGCGCGGGCTACTCGCCGCAGATGATCGTCATCCACACCTGCGAGGGTGGCTACTCCGGGTGCTGGAGCTGGCTGACCAACTCGGCCGCCCAGGCCAGCGCCCACTACGTGGTGAACGAGTCGGGCACGGAGATCTCCCAGCTCGTGCGCGAGGCGGACCGCGCCTGGCACGTGGCGGCGTCCTATGACTGCGGCCTCAACGGCTCGGTGAAGTGCAACCTCAACGGCGTGTCCGTCAACCACTTCACCGTGGGCATCGAGCACGGCGGCTACGCCAGCCAGACGTCCTTCCCCACGGGGCAGATCGACGCCTCGGCGAAGCTCTCGTGCGACATCGCCCGTGATCGCAACATCACCCGCGACAGCTACCACATCGTCTCGCACGGGCGCCTGCAGCCGGCCACCCGCACGGATCCCGGCCCCAACTGGCCGTGGAGCACGTACCTGAGCAAGATCAACAGCTACTGTGGCGCCGTCTCCACCGTCGGCCTCGTGGTGGACAGCAACAACGCCAACAACGACAGCACCAAGGCCTCCGTGCAGATGTCGGCCAACTGGGCTGTCGGCGCCAACGCTGGCTACTACGGCAACAACTACTACACGGCCACCACGGCCGCGATCTCCGACCCGTTCATCTTCAGCTTCTACATGCCGGCGGCGGGCACCCGGACGATCGACGCCTGGTGGGTGTCGGCCTCCAACCGCTCCACCACCGCGCCCTTCGTCATCATCGACGCCAACGGCAACAACCTGGGCACGGTGAGCGTGAACCAGCAGGTCAACGGCGGCCAGTGGAACACGCTGGGCACCTGGAGCTTCCCGGCCGGCTGGAACAAGGTGCAGCTGAGCCGCTGGACCACGTCGGGCTTCTACGTCGTCGCCGACGCCATCCAGGTGCGGTAGTGCGGCACCGAGCCGTCACCGGGGCGCCTGCAGCTCCGGTGACGTCTCCAACCGGCGGGCCTTCACCCACTCCGCCCACGAGGCCCGCAGCCGGCCCGCGGGCGCCCCCGCCTCCTCCAGATCCTTCCGCGCCTGCGCGAGCAGCGTCAGCATGCGCGGACGGTCCACCCCCCGGGCCTCGAGCGCCCGTGCCAGCGCGAAGCGCGCGTGCCCCTTCTCCTTGGGGTGGGTGGGCAGTGGCTCCAACTGCCGCACCGCCTGCTCGAGCACCTCCTGGGCCCGCGCGGCGCTGCCCGCCTCCAGCTCCGCGTCCCCCAGCGTCGTCAGCACGATGGCCCGGATCAGATGCTGGGGGGAGACTCCCTTCTCCGCCAGCGCCTGGGACTCGCGCGCCAGCTTCAGCGCCCCGGCATGGTCTCCCCGGAGGTACTTCGACTCCGCCAGGCTCTGCAGGCAGATGACGCCGTGCAGGCTCCCGCGCGTCTGGTTCTCGTCGAGAATGGCCAACGCCTGCTCCAGCAGCGGCTCGCCCTCGGCATGCCGCCCCTGCTCGACGTAGATGACGGCCAGGTTGTTGAGCGCGGCCACCAGCTCGATGTGATCCGTGTCCGGCATGCGCCGCATGATGGCCAGCATCTGCTCGTACGTGGCCGAGCTGTCCGCCAGGTGCCACGTCATCGCCTGGAGGACGCCAATGAGGTTGAGCACCCGCATCGTCGAGGGGTGCTCCAGCCCCACCGTCTTCTTCCAGAAGGCCAGCGCCCGCTGCCCCGCCGCCATCGCCTCCTCGTACTGCCCCACCAGCGCCGCCGCCCGGACCTGCTCGATGAGCGCGCTGGACAGCGCCACGCTCTCCGGCCCCCCCTGGCCCTCCAGCAGCGCCACTGCCTTCCTCGCGTGCGCCAGCCCCTCCGCGTACCCGCCCTGCAGCGTGCGGATGTGGGCCAGCCGCCACTCGTACTCCGCGCGCAGTCCCGGCGGGTTGCCCGCCGCGAGGATGGCGTCGTCCAGGTACTGCAACCACCGCTCCTGCTCCGCCGCCGCCTGGTGCCCCTGGAGTTGCAGGGCGGTGACGAGCTCGAACCACGCGTGCACCATGCCCACCGTCTGCCCGCTGGCCAGGAAGGCCCGGGCCGAGCGATGGGCGCTCTCCACCGCCCCCGGCACGTCCGACGCCGAGTACTGCAGCCGCGCCAGCGCCAGCCAGGCCTCGGCCATCAACGGCCGGAAGCCGGTGGCCTCGGCGGCCTCCGCCAGGGCCCGCGCCTGCTCCAGCCCCCGCGCGGTGTGGCCCGCCACGAAGAGGGCGCGCACCTGGGCCAGCCGCCCCTGCAGCTCCTCCAGCTTCGCCTGCACCGTCGGATCCTCCGGCAACCGCTCCAGCGCCGCCAGGTGGGGCCCGTCCGCGCACGAGGCCAGGGGGATGATCCGCTCCATCACCTGGCTCACCTGGGCCAGCCCCTGCCCATCCACCTGGGTCAGCACCTCGGCCAGCGCCTTCACCTCCACGCGCCGCCGCTCCAGGCACTTCATCCGCAGCGCCATCACCTGCTCGGACTGCTCACCTCGCACCCGCGTGGCCTCGCACGTCTCCCGGTGCATCTCCGTCCAGGCGTGCGTGTAGCGCTCCACCCCCGCGTGCACCCCGCGCCACGTCGCCTCCGCGTACGGCTTGCGCGTGGCCAGGAAGGCCCGGTGGATGGCCTCCTGGCGCGGCCCGTCCCAGACGCCCTCCCACGCGCGCTCCGCGCCCTCGCACGAGCGCTGGGGCCCATGCGCCAGCCATACCCCCATGCCGCCCGCCAGCACCAGGAGCGCCACCCCGCCCAGGGCCCACCACTGCTTCCGTCCGCCCGCCGGGCGTGGGGCCTCCACTCCAGGACTCTGCCGTGTCTCCATGCCGTCCTCACCTCGTGCGGCGGCCATTGAAGCCCCTCCTCCCATGTAGGAGCCACTCCGGGGGGGCCGTCCAGCCTCCGCCCCCACGGTGGCCGGGTGAAACCCACCCCTCCTCGCGGCGCGCGCGCAGCAGCCCGTCCACCAGCTTCTTGTCGTAGAGCGTCATCCGGTGCAGGCGCGCCGCGGACTCCAGCATGTCCAGCAGCCGCGCCGTGTCCCGTCCTTCGTCAGGTAGCCGAAGGGGGGGCTCGTTGATGACGGCGGAGGGGTCACCAACTCGAAGGAGTCCCCATGGGTGCCGACAACGCCCGGAGCGGGGCGAGCCACTGAGTAGGGAAGGGCGGTAGGACAGAGGAATCGAACCTCCCGGGGACATGTCTCCATGCCCCCCACCGGTTTTGAAGACCGGTGTGGTCAGTGTGGTTCTCCCTCAGAGATTGCATCTGGTTCCACTCAGTTGTATCCCAGGGACGTAATAGGGACGTAATCCCGAATCCGATGGGTGCAGCATGCCGCAGAAGTTCGTGGGGAAGTGGAAGGGCGGGCGGGTCAAGCTCGTCGATGGTCGGAAGGTGTGGCTCCTCGAGAAGATGGTCGCCGGGGCCCGGTTCTCGGTCTCCTTGGCGGTCTCCAACGAGGAGGACGCGCTGGCCGAGCTGGCCCTGTTCCGGCGCGACCGGAACGCCTACCTGGCCAGGGTGAAGGCCGATAAAGCGGAGGTCGCCCCGGCACTCACCGCCGCAGGGGAGGCTCCACTGTCGGAGGATGTGGGGCCTCGGCTCGACGCCGACTCCGTGCGGGAATTCCTCCGGCATTTGACCCAGCGAGGGCGGACGGAGGGCTACCGGCGGGACGCGCGAACCTACCTGTCGCAGTGGGCCGAGGTTTTGGGCGGAAGGGACTTGAGGACCGTCAGCCTCCTCGAGTTGCGCCGGGCCCTGAATCAATGGCCCACGGCCAGAAAGATGCGGATCATCACGCTCAAGAGCTTCTTCTCGTGGCTGCGAGAAGAGGATCGCCTCAAGGCTGCTGAAGACCCCACGTTGTCCCTCAAGGTGCCGCCCGCGGTCGCGGAGAAGGGGCGGCGTGCCAAGGGGTATTCGATGGCCCAGGTGGAGAAGCTCTATGCGGCCATCGGCTCCCAGACGGTGAGGGACGTGCTGTGTCTGCGGGCCAAGACCGGCATGCACGACTCGGAGATCGCCCGCCTTGCAGCTGGCAAGGGCGAGTTGCGCGTCGTCAACGATCCCTCGGGTATCGCCGGTACTGCGCGGTTTCTGCACAAGAACGGTCGTGTTCACATCCTCAGTCTGGATTCCCAAGCCCTCGCCGCCGCGCAGCGGCTCCAGGCTCGGGGCAGGGCGCCAATCAGGAACACTGTCCGGGAGTCCATCGGGTATGCGTCGGTGCGCATCGGGCAGCCGCCCATCCATCCCAGCGAACTGCGTCACAGCTTCACGACCTGGGCCACGAACGAGGGCCAGGTAGTAAGGGCGACTCGGGGTGGTGTACCTCTGGATGTTGTCGCCTCCGTTCTTGGTGATCAGTCCACTCGGACGACCAAGAAGTTCTACGACGGGACCGAGATTCCCCCGATGATCACCGTCCCCCTCAAGCTGCATCATCCACAGGATCCTGTGGTGATGCAGCCGAGGCTGGCCTCCGCGAGTGAGATGTAGGCCGAGCGTGAGGCCGCGGTGTGGCTCGCGGCCTCCGTCGGCATGAACGTCTGGCGGCCGACGCTCAAGCCTACTTGGAATCGTTGTCCGGTTCGTCCGGGTCCCCCGACAGAGGCAACGTGCGGATCGACCTACGAAGATTCGCGCTCGTTCGCCGCGGGCCATGCTTCGACGCACGCCGCTTCTTCGGTTGCCGCTGCTGCTGGGCGCGCTCGATGCTGTCCACGGTGATCATCGTTTGGCTCCCGTACCGCCGTTCAGTGCGTTGGAGTTCCCCCGACTTCAGCAAGTCGAAGACCTTTGTACGGCCGCACCCCAGGAGGAACTGGGCCTTTTCCGCGCTGACCGCGCTTGGCTCAGGTCCCCCGGTCTGTAGCTCCAAGGTTGCGAGATGGGTGCTCAGCTGTTACCGAGCACGCTGGATGAGGGAGAAGTGGGCCTGTGTGAGCGCGCAGAATGATGGAGAGGCCCATGGCCGTGGCCAGGATTCCATCAGCAAGCCTGGCGAAGAGGGAAGGAGGGGGAGGGTCCTCCGTGGAGGCCCGCCCCCGCGGGTCCGTGTCAGGCCGCGCCAGCACGCGTAGAGCACGTCGCCAGGAGGGCGGAGCTCCAGGGCATGGGGCCACCGGAGAGCTGAGAGCGCAGGGGAAGAAGTGGCCCGTGACGTCTTGCACACGTCACGGGCCGGGCTCCGCACCACGACTTGGGAGAAGGAGCACGGAGCGAGGAAGGAATCGTTCGTTTCCGAGGTGAGGTCAAGTCCTGGCCGCCCTCGGTGGAGGAGGCCCGGCCGCGCAGGTGTGGGAGGTGTGGACAGCCGGCGTACGAGGGCTGGCGAGTGCGCATCCACGGGCACGGACTGGTGCAGCGCCAGCAGCGGGGGCCGCCCGGGCCGGGGCAGCCGGCCCGCACGCAGGTGCTGGCGTGCCGGCGCTACCAGTGCCAGGGCTGCGGGGCGGTATGGACGGTGCTGCCGGCCTCCGCGGTGGCGCGCAAGCACTTCTCGGGGGCGGCCATCGCGCTGGCACTGGCGCTCTATGGGCTGTGCGGCCTGGGCGTGGAGCAGGTGCGCGGCCTGGTGAATGACTGGAAGCACACCGGGGCCGAGCCGGGCCGCTGGCGCTCGTTGGGGCGGTGGGCTGCGTGCACCGGACCATGTGGAACACCGATTCCGAGGCAAGTGGAACACTGATTCCGGAGCAAGTGGAACACTGATTCCGGAGCAAGTGGAACGCCCATTCCGGCCATGTGGAACGTAAGCCTCCGATCCGGCCCAGGTAGAGCTGGAGTTCGAGGAGCCGCAGAGTGAGCGGCGCGATGACGACGAACACAGCGACGACGAAGGGGGAGCCGGCGTGGTTGGAGGCAGCGCGGCGACCGAGGTGGACACCCGAGGTAGCAGCGCAGGTGGTGCGAG
>NZ_DBNGVP010000020.1:0-26344 GCF_057119385.1 Archangium sp.
ACCCGGTCCAAGAAGGGGGCGAAGTGAACCCCGGCCAGCGTCGCTGACGCTCCGACTGTTCCGCTTGCTCCGGAACAGGCGTTCCACTTCGTCCGGAACGAGTGTTCCACATCGCCGGAATACGCACGTGGGCGTAGGCGAGCCGCGCGCGGACCTCGTAACGCACCGTCACCGAGGCCCGGGGCGGCAGGTTCCAGAGCCTCAGGCGCACCGTGGCGCCCGCCTCCGAGGACAGCAGCGCGATCGCCCGGGGAGCCGCGGAGCCCTTGCGCCGGAGGGCCTCGTAGCGGCGTTCCGCCTGGGAGGCCTCGAGCAGGAGTCCCTCCGTCCACTGTCCCTGGGACTCGAGGGCGAGGCCATGCACCGTGCCCCCTCGGGGCAGGACGAGGAGGGCCTCCAGCTCGGTGTGGCGCGGGCGGGGGTTGTGGAAGGTGCGGTGCACGGTGAAGCGCACCCCGTCTCCCTCGGGCCGGGCCTCCACCCGGTGCTCCACCTCGTGGCCGCGCTCCTCGCCGGTGCGCCTGTCCTCCTCGCAGTACGAGAGCTCCTCCGCCACGGCCATCCCCGGCCCCCCGGCGAGCAGGAGGAGAACCCAGAGGGAGAGGGGACGCGAGAGGTGCCGCATGGGGGCATTCTACCCGTCAGCGGCCCGCTGCTCGTTGTGCGTGACCCGTTGTGCGTTGAAACGTCAGGGAGCGTTGGTTAGCAAGGGGCCACCATGAGCATCAAGACTGGCGACCTGGCCCCCGATTTCTCATTGCCCAAGCAGGATGGCACCCCCGTGCAGCTGAAGGAGCTGCTCCAGAAGGCGACGGTGGTCCTCTACTTCTACCCGAAGGACGATACGCCGGGCTGCACCAAGGAGGCGTGCTCGTTCCGTGACTCGTACGAGTCCTTCAAGGACGCGGGGGCCGAGGTGGTGGGCATCAGCTCGCAGTCGGCGGCCTCGCACGAGGCCTTCGCGGCCAAGCACCGGCTGCCTTTCACGCTGCTGGCCGACGAGGGCGGCAAGGTGCGGCGCCAGTACGGCGTGCCGAGCACCCTGGGCCTGCTCCCGGGCCGGGTGACGTACGTCATCGACCGCAAGGGCGTCGTCCGGCACGTCTTCAACTCGCAGCTCAACGCCACGCGCCACGTCTCCGAGGCGCTGGGCATCGTCAAGCAGTTGCAGGGCGCCGGGGCATAGTCTGTCCTCGGGTGGCTGTCCTCGGGTGGCTGTCCTCGGGTGGCTGACGCGTCAGTGACACGCCATTGACGCGTCGGGGAAGACCCTCACCCCGACCCTCTCTTTAGTGGGAGAAAAAACGGTTCCCCAAGAGTTTCGGGCACTTAGACCTGATTGATGGGGTCGAAAACCATCAATTCAGGTCTCCTCTGGCGCTCGCAGCTACATTCCCCACTACACGGGACACGCACCCAAGGTGAACCGACCGGCTAGGGGCTTTCGGGCGGGTGTCCCGGTGGGGCGGCTCACCGGAATGAGTCCACGACGAACACGCCAGACGCCGAGAATTCGAGCACCGCCATTCCCGGTTTCGATTCGGGCAGTTTCTTTAGCTGGCCATGCGCGAGCCTTGCCACCGCGCAAATCGGGATTATGTCGCCGTGGGGCGGCCTCGCTTCGTAATATCGGACGACGACCTGCGGGCCACCTGTCCAGACTCGCCCGTATAGTCGTGTAGGCGCTTCAAGTAGCCCGAGAGGTTCGTTCAACATGCTCTCGACAGGCCCGTCATAAAGGGTGATTGGGCTGGTGTCGGTCTGGTTCACGTCGAGTTCAACGAAAGCCGAGTCCCCAGGACGCAGCCGGAGAATTCGCATCGCCGTAAGGGCCTCCTCCGGACACTTCTCCGGTCCAGGGGTGCCATCCGAACGCAAGGGCACTCCCGCCGTTGGGCAACCCGTGACCGCGAGAAGCAGGAGGAGAGAGGGGCCAATTAGTGCTCTAGCCGAACGCATGAGCAACCCTCTTATTTCTTAAAGAGACGACGATCCAGCGTCACATGCGCCGCCAGCATTCCGTCGTGGCGAAAAATCCCCAGGGTAAGCTTGCTGGGCCCCTGTGAGGAGTCAAACACGCTCTTGTCCGCAACAACGGCGACAAATCCTGTTTCGCCAGGCGGAATCACCT
Organism: Archangium sp.; assembly: GCF_057119385.1. Taxonomy (NCBI): domain Bacteria; kingdom Pseudomonadati; phylum Myxococcota; class Myxococcia; order Myxococcales; family Archangiaceae; genus Archangium; species Archangium sp. Next base: position 2,132 of record NZ_DBNGVP010000020.1, read on the forward strand.
TTTTATCCGTTCGGAGGGCAAACGGCCTTGCTTCACCGACGAACAACGGGGGCTGGAACCCCGGTGGCAGCACAAACAGGCGAGCGTCCATCAATCTCCAAGGAGTAGAGGGGTCTTTGTTTGTCACACGAAACAGAACCGCTACCTTTTCCTTGCCGTCGGTGAGAACGCTAGCTTGAATGTTTGAATCTTCGTTCTTGAAGATCCAGGCTTTACGGGTCACAAATGGCGTGAACCTCACCGCGCCTTGAGTAAGGAGCGCCGCGAGGGTGTGGTTTTCAGACGACCCCGTAAAGCTCGCAACCCGTAGTTGCTCCCAAAGCTCACGTTCCCTCTCTTTGTATTCCTCTAGTCGCTTGCGGAGCGCATCCGGGTCATCCGGCTTCAAGAATACGTTTACCTGTTGGTCAGGCCACTCTCCTTCCTTCCAACTTGAACCCGAAATGGTGAAGGGCACTTCCGTCCCATCTACGAGCCTCACCACCAAAATAAATCGGTCCTCGGGCTCAAGGGCCTGGAGCGGCTCAATAAGCACTCGTTTCCCGGCACATGCCACCGGCTCAAAGCGACCTTCCCAGCCGAGCATCTTCGTTCCTGCCTCAGTGCAGGGTTGCTCGAATCGGAGAACGGTCGTCACGTCACGAGTCACAAATAACTGCTCGGCCCTCCCCTGGGGGTCGTCCCGAACGTAGACACTCCGGACTGAGGGGAAGCGTTCGCTCGCGAATCGCTCTTTGGCGACAGCCACGGACGCCAGGAGAACGAGAAGCAGGGTAGACCGGGGAGGTAGGAAGTTCCGCATATCGCGGGTTAACCTACCAGATAAGGGGCGCGAGCGGCCAGCCCCCTGTGCGCGGGCCCGTCGTGGCGTCTCGAAAAGAGACTGTTCTACACTGGCCGCATGAAACACTTGACTTCCGATGTGTTCCTGGTTCTGGCCCTGCTTTGGGGGGTCCTCACGTCCGGTTGCTCGGCTGGTAGGACGCATTACGCCTACTCTGGTGGGACGACGCACTACACCTACACGTCGAGCCGTCCCGTAGTCCTGGCGCAAGCGGCCACGATGGACTGCCGCCCAGGTGACTCAACAATGACCTGTTGCATCAAGAAGCACCCTCAAGACCCGGTAGGCGCTTGTGGAGCCACGCAATCCGAGGTTGATCAGGTGCTCAGGGCTGCGCGCGCCGATGCTGACGATGACGACTACTCCAACAACGCTTCCTTGCCCGAGTGGAAACAGAACTGCATCCGCAACTTCAACAGGTGCCAGGATCGTAGATGGACGGGCAATTGCCACGACTGCATGCGCTTGTGTGAGGGGCAGCAAGAATGGCCCGACAAGATGTGCAAAGCCCGGAAATGAGGCGAGGAATCGTGTCCGACGAAATAAACTGGAACCGCATTCGGGATTTGGCTCGAAGCGTACTAGAACGTAATGAGCCGCTGGAGGTTTCGGATGATACCCGAGCCCTATTGCTCAAGAGCGCCCAAGAGGTGGCCATCAGCCAACAGGACGCGGAAGATGCTCTGCGCAGTCTGCCCACGGCAACGACGCTGTTAAGAGAGATTCGCCAGCGCATCCTGGAGGGGTCGCGGCGACTTAGCAGGGCCCGAGACCGGGTGGAGGAACTTCAAGAGAAAGGGGACCTGAACGGGGCACAGCAAGTCATTCGTGACCTGCTCACCGTGGAGGTTGTCCCCCTCTACCGGGAGCAGGCCGAAATCCTGCTAGACGAATTGACGGGACTTGCCGAGGTGCTCGCAACCGGGCGGATCAATCCGGACCTTCACGACCGGCAACAGCTCGCCGTTCTCGTGCAACGCATCCAGCAGGGTCACCCCCTGGAAATCACCGACGACTTGCGCGCCCTTGTTCGTCAGACCGCCCCCACGGCAGCCATCACCGAAGCCGAGACCGAAGAGGCCCTAAAGAGCCCGGAAGGCGCCGAGGCCCTGATGGGGATGATCCTCTCTCGCTTCCGGAAGGCCCAAAGCCGGTTCCTACGCTCGATGTACCGGATGACGAGCCTACGGGACTCAGGTGACATCGAAGGTGCGCGCCAGCAGATGCGTGACGTGCTGGCCGTGGAGATCGTGCCGCAATACCGGCGGATGGCCGAGGAACAGCTACGGGGCCTCGACAATTCGCCACCAGAGTCGTGACCGGCTTGGGGGCTGTAGGAGCCCCGTAGAGCGTCGTTGAGCCTCGGGGGATAGACAGACCCTTTGCCTGAGAAGGTGAATATGAGTTGTTCTAAACAGCGAGAACCCCTGGAGCCATGAAATGGGCATCAATTTGTTCGTAGAGGGCAATCCGGCGCCAATGGTAATCAGCATCAAGCTGCCGAGAATCGTGTCAACGCCAAAGGATTTGCATGAGGTTGCATCTGCAATCGATTCGATTCTGAAAACGATATGGGCCAAGGAATGGCCAGGGCTGAGACATCGACGCAATCGGCAGACGTATATCCTGAGCTTTCATGTTGCATCCCCGCCTGATTTCAAAATCTTTACTGACCCCGCATGGCTGGCCGTTTTTATTGCGATCCTGGCGGGCTATCGTCAAATCAAGGAAAATGTAGCCGAGATTGGAGGCGACCTCGGCAGCATTCTCCGGGGTATCCATGGATTATCGGATCGCCAGTTGCAATTGCTGGAGATAGCCGTGAGGCTTTCGCTTGATCGTCTATTGGCACAAGGGGAGCAGGCTTCACTCAAGACGGCAGAGAAAATGCGTCGTACCCGCCAACGACTCTTGGGCGAAAGCAATGAGGCTCCAGAGATCAAAATTCTAGATGTCGATAAAGACAGGCTGTGGTAGCGTGCGTATTCCGGCGATGTGGAACACTCGTTCCGGACGAAGTGGAACGCCTGTTCCGTAGCAAGCGGAACAGTCGGAGCGTCAGCGACGCTGGCCGGGGTTCACTTCGCCCCCTTGTTGGACCGGGTCAAATTCCTTTCCGGGTCGCGCACCGAGTCGCCCGTGAGCCTGAGCCGATGGGCGTTGTGCACCAGCCGGTCGAGGATGGCGTCGGCCAGGGTGGGCTCGCCAATCACCGCGTGCCAGTCCTTCGGTTCGAGCTGGGAGGTCACCACCGTCGCACCGGCGCCATACCTGTCCTCCAACGCCAGGAAGCTCTTGCCGACGCCGGTAGGGCCCGTCACCAGCACGTTGTGCGTGAGGAGTGGGCGCGTGTCGCGCCTCCCTCCGAGCTCTCCCCAAGCTGAACCTCACCCTGGCCAGCCCTCGCTGGATGTGCGCGCCCACCGCTCACGCCCGGCGAGGGCTCCATCAACGAGTGTGATGCGCGCCCGTGCGTCCTCGCTGATGCCCATCAACCAGCCGGTCCAAATCTCCATCAACAAGCGTGCGCGGTAACAAGCGGTCACGACTCCGGGGGCGGACTGTCGAGGCCCCTTAGCTGCTCCTCGGCCATCCGGCGGTATTGCGGCACGATCTCCACGGCGAGCACGTCACGCATCTGCTGGCGGGCCCCTTCAAGATCGCCCGCGTCCCGGAGGCTCGTCATCCGGTACATCGAGCGCAGGAATCGACGTTGGCCGTCCCGCAAGCGAGAAAGAATCATCCCCATGAGGGCTTCGGCGCCTTCGGGGCTCTTGAGGGCTTCTTCCGTCTCGGCGTCGCTGACGGCTGCCGTGGGGGCCATCCGGCGCAGAAGGTCGCGCAAGTCATCGGTGAGTTCCAGGGCGTGACCCTGCTGAACTCGCTGTGAGAGGGCGGCGAGTTGCGGCCGGTCGTGTAGGTCCGGATTGAGCTGCCCGGTTGCGCGCACATCCGCCAGCCCGGACAACTTCTCAAGGGCAATTTCAACTTGCTCCCGATAGAAGGGGACGACCTCCACGGCGAGCACGTCACGCATGATTTGCCGTGCCGCATCGAGATCGCCCGCATCCCGTAGGTCGTAGGCCCGGTTTCGCGCACGAGTCAGCCGCCATGACCCGTCATGGATGCGCCGCCGGACTTCCTGTAGCAGAGTCGTAGCGGTGGACGGGCTACGGAGGGCGCTCTCTGCATCCTCGTCACTAATAGCCACCTCGCGGACACTTCGCAGCAAAAGGGCGCGCGTTTCCTCGGTGAGCTCTAGGGGCTCGCCCTGATCCAGGACCCGTTTTGCCAGCGCCCGAATGGGGTCCCAATCAATCTGGCTGTCGGACATCTCCGCTCCTACTTCTTACGCTTAAGAGGATCAGGGCACATAGCTTCTGGCCATTCGTGCTGGCCCTCACAGCGGCGAATGCAGTCATAACAGGGTGCCTTCCAACCTTCGTCTGAGCAACGAACGAAGTTCTTGATGCACTCCTGCTTCCACTCTGGAAGATCTTCGTTGTTCTCGAATTCCTCGTCGTCGATTCTCAGCGAAATGTCCCGTAGGACCCGGAGCACGTCCGAGCGGCTGGCGGTACAACTTTCCAGCGCGGTCAACGGGTACTTCTTGATGCAGCAGTCAACCGTGGACTCTCCCGGTCGGCATGCAATGGCCGCTGCACAGCCCGAAACGAGCCCACCCACCAGCACGGCGACCCAAAGGCGCGGGGTACAGTTCAGGTTTTCCATGTCTCAAAGGCTAGCCAGTTAATCATGAAATGCCAGCCGGCGACAGGGCGTGACGGGCTGGCCGTCATGATGCACCCTTTCTGGGTAGATGCACCCTTTCTGGTAGGTTGTGCCGCGCTATGCGGAACTTCTTACCTCCCCGGTCTGCCCTTCTTCTCGTCCTCTTGGAGGCTGGAGGAAATAACTTTTCCCTTTCAGTTGTTGCTCCAATGAATGAAATCGGCAGCAGCGGGGAAGGCAGATGGACGAGGACGCATTGCGAAGAGTCATCCAGAGCAAGTACCAAGCACTGCGCTCTGGCATGAATGAGGCGGTCCGTCGACGGTGGGCGGCAGCAGAGGCCATCGCGATGGGGTCCAAAGGAGCCCAACTGGTCGCCCAAGCTACGGGACTGTCGCTGCCGACGATTCGACGGGGAATGAGGGAATTGAAGCAAGGCATTCCACTCGAGGTGCACCGCGCACGGCGACCCGGTGGAGGCCGAAAGAAGGCAACCGCAAGGGATGCGACGTTGCTGGCAGACCTCGAAGCATTGGTTGACCCAGTGACCCGCGGCGATCCCACCTCTCCGTTGCGTTGGACGTGCAAGAGCACTCTGAAACTCGCAGAAGAGTTGCACAACCAGGGCCATGGCATCAGCGCCCATACGGTGGGCGAGATTCTCCACCGGCAGGGTTATAGCCTGCAGAGCAATCGTAAGACCCATGAGGGGACCCAACACCCGGACCGCAATGCGCAGTTCGAGTACGTGAACGCCCGGGTGAAGGAGTTCCAGGGGCGAGGCTCTCCGGTCATCTCCGTGGACGCCAAGAAGAAGGAACTGGTGGGGGACTTCAAGAATGCTGGGCGAGAGTGGGCTCCAAAGGGCCAGCCACCTAGTGCGCGCCTACGACTTCGTGGACAAGGAGCCTGGCAAAGCCCTGCTCTATGGCGTCTACGATGTGGGAGCCAACGAAGGCTGGGTGAGGGTTGGGGTGACGCATGACACCCCGGCCTTCGCGCTCGCAACCATTCGGACGTGGTGGTTGGAGATGGGCATCGTACGCTACCCGAAGGCCAAGGAGTTGCTCATCATCGCCGACAGTGGCGGTAGCAACAGCGCCCGTGCCCGACTGTGGAAGGTGGAGTTGCAGCATCTGGCGGACGAAACGGGCTTGCGGATGGCCGTCAGCCATCTGCCACCTGGCACCAGCAAGTGGAACAAAATCGAACATCGCATGTTCTGCCACATTACTCACAACTGGCGCGGGCGCCCGTTGGAGAGCCGAGAAGTCATCGTCAATCTGATTGGCAGCACGACGGCGCCCAAGGGGCTCCACATTCAGGCCAGTCTCGACATGGCGGACTACCCCACAGGCATCAAGGTGCGTGACGAGGAGTTGGCAGCATTGAACCTCAAGCGCGATGACTTCCATGGGGAATGGAACTACATGCTCCTTCCCAAGTAGCCATAAGCCATCCCCTTACGAAGGGTTGCGTGCCTTACTAAAAGGGAAAAGTTATTTCCTCCAGCCTCCTAAGAGAGGGTCAGGGTGAGGGTCTCCCTCACGCGGACACCCTGGCGACGACCCTCACCCCCCGCCCTCTCCCAGAGGGAGAGGGAGCATGCGGAACCCAGCACTTCCCTATCTCGACGTCGCCTTCGGCGGCAGCGCCAGGGGCCACAGCCGGGCCAGGTCACTCCGCAGCGCGGCGGCGCTCGGGTAGCGCTGCTCGGGGTGCTTCTGCATCAGCTTGAGCACCACGCGCTCGAAGGGCTCGGGCAGGCTCGGGGTGAGCGTGCGCGGAGGCACGGGCTGCTGTTGCACGTGCAGGAACATGAGCGGCACGGGCTGCGGGTGGCGGAACGGTAGCTGCCCGGTGAGCAGCTCATACGCCACCACGCCCAACGAATACAGATCAGTCGCGGGAGTCACCGGATGCGCGCCCGAAATCTGCTCGGGCGCCATGTACTCGGGAGTCCCGAGCACCGCGCCCTGCGCCGTCACACCGGCCACGTGCGAGCTCTTGGCGAGCCCGAAGTCCATCAACTTGAGGATGCCCGGCTTCGTGAGGAAGAGGTTGCCCGGCTTCACATCCCGGTGCAGCACGCCGTGCCCATGCGCGTGCTCCAGCGCGGCCGCCGCGTGGGTGAGCCACCGCAGCGCCTCGGCGAGCGTGGGCCGGGTGCCCATCAGGCGGCGCTTGAGATCCATCCCCACCAGCAGCTCCGTGGTGAGGAAGTGCCGGTCCCCGTCCACCCCCACGTCGTACACACGGACGATGTTCGGATGATCCAACCCCCGCGCGTGCTCCACTTCCTGGCGGAAGCGGGCGATCTGCGAGGCGTCCGCGCCCGGCACGGCCAACACCTTGAGCGCCAGGTGCGCGCCGCTGGTCAAATCCATCACCTCGTGCACCATGGCGCTGCCACCGGAGCCCAACCACCGCTCCACCTGGTAGCGCCCGGCCACCACCTGCCCCGGAATGAGGCCCCGCACCACCGGGTGGCCCTGGGGCGATGGCTCGTCCACCGGGTGCTCACTGCTGCCGAGCAGCAGCGTGCGCGCCGGCCCGCTCCCCCGCGAATCGCGCGAGGGTGGCGGCGGTGCAACGGGAGGCGGAGCCACCGCCCCCTCCGCGGGATTCAGGTACGCCACCCCGCTGTCGTGCTCCTCGTCCGTCACGGCAGCTCTCCCTCCCCTCGCGCGGCCTCAGCCCGCGAGCAGCGACACGTTGGAGGGCACGCCAGTGCCCTCGATGTCCAGGTGCGGCGTGGGCAGGTTGTACTCGGCGGCGGCCGTGGTGGCCTCCATCATGATGGGGCCGGCGATCTCCGGCGGCTCCCCGTGGCACAGCAGCTCCACCACGTGCTCCACCGTCCAGCGCCCCAGCCGCTGGATGGACACCTGGCCGTTCTGCACCTTCGCCGTCTCGGCCAGCTCCGTGCTGCCCATCAGCTTCTCGTCCACCGACTGGCCCAGGTAGCCGCGCGCCAGCGTCATCACCCGCTCCACCACCGCGTTCCACGCCTGCAGGTGCGAGCGGTCCTGCGCCTCGTCCATGATGTCCAGGCCCACCGGCAGCTTCTCCATCCGGTCCAGGAACGTCTGGATGCGCGGCCCGCGGATGAGCCGTCCGTGCTGCGGCGCGATGATCTCCACCGCCGGCTCCAGCTTGCGGATGACGGCCACCACGCGCTGCAGCGCCAGGTTCACCGGCATGTAGATTTGATGGAAGGCGCGGATGCCATTCCAATCCGACTCATCCGCCCACAGGCCCTGCGCGTTGACGTCCGTGACGCCGCCGAACAGGTCTCCGGTGAAGAGCACCCGCGTCTCCGGGTCGTACAGCATCACCGCGCCGCGGAAGTGGCAGAAGGGCGAGGGCACGGGCAACAGCCGGTGGCCGGTGGGCACGTTGAGCCCGTGGCTGAACTTCTCCGTGGCGATGAAGCGGCCGCGCGGCAGGTTCTGGTGGACGATGAGCCGCCAGGTGTCCTCCGAGCAGAGGATGCCGGCCTTGGGCGCGTAGCGCGCCGAGATGATGCTCGCCGACGAGCCCACGTCCGGATCCTGGTGGTTGATGAAGACGGCGCTGAGCCGATCCAACCCGCCGATGAGCGTCGTCACCTTGGTGGACACCTGGGCGAAGTCACTGCTCGAGCCCGGGTCGATGAGCAGGTTGAACTCGTTGGGGCGGCCCGTCTTCGGGTCCGTGCCCCGGAAGCGGCGCAGGTAAGGGTTGGCGTAGAAGATGTTGCCGGGCTCGCGCTTGCCCACCCAGAAGGTATCCGGAGCGATCTCCACGGGAACGAGTCGCAGGTCGGTGATCTGGCTGTCGGATGGACGGACGTTGCTCGGCGGCGGATTGCGATTCGGGAACGCCTGGACGCTGCTCATACGGGCACTCGGTCCTTGGGGATGTGGGGCCCCCGGGGAAGGGGCGGGAACACCCTCTCCCGTAGCAAGGCGCGGGCCGCCCTGGAGTCGGAGTGCACTGTCCACCCGGGCACGCCCCGGGCACGCAACCACTGCGCGGCCCCGCCTCACGGGACCGCAAATCGTGCGCCGCCCCCGCATGAGCGGGGAAACCCCCTACGAGCAGCCCGGCTTCTACGGGGCCTTGGGGTCCGCCGGCCGTCCGGACAGGCCATCCAGTGCCGACTCGGCCTGGGCCACGTCCTTGCCGTACTCCGCCAGGTAGCGCTGGCGCTCCTCGCTGTCCCACTCGGCCTCGGAGAACCGGTCCAGCGTGTACGGCTGGGTGGTGTGCACGTAACCGTAGAGGGCCTTCACCAGCTCGCGGTCCGGATCTCCCTGCTCCCGGAGGAGGAAGCCCTCCACGTCGCGCAGCCGGAGGGGGAAGTCGGGCTTCCTGTCGTGCAACAGCAGGCCGAAGACCTGGAACCGCACCTCGCGGGCGCCGGCCTCCAACTCCTCGTTGAACTCCAGATAAGCCAGCGGAATACCGGCCTCGTCATCCACGCGGCCCGCCATCACGTAGCGGCCCGGCTTGCGCACCTGCAGGCCCACGTAGAGCTGCAGCGAGCCCTTCTCGATGACCTCGCGCACCTTGCCGGTGAAGGTGGCGGGCGCCGCGGGGGTGAAGACGATGTCGAAGAAGGCCCCGCCCTCGGCGTTGTTGCCCGCGCGCACGCGGAACTCGACGCGCAGCGTGCCCTCGAACATGGCGAAGCCCTGGCGCGAGGGCTGGAAGCTCCCCGTCCACGTGCCGTCCCCGGCCACCTCGTCCCCGTTGCGGCCGGTGTCGTTGAAGTCCAGTGGCACCGGGGCGGCGGCGCTCCCGGCCTGCGCCATATGCGGGGCCTCGCGGGCCACGGCGGAGTGCACCTCGCACGGCAGCGGCTGGTGGGAGCTCGCGTTCTCACAGCCCACGAAGAAGCGCACCACCTCGTCGCCCACGACGTAGACCTTCTCCTGCTTCAACGTCAGCGAGACGTCGCGCTGCTCCTTGCTCAACGGCTGCTTGCGCTCGGGCGACTGCGGGTACACCAGGTCCGGGTGCTCCTCGATGGGCCGCGACTCGTGGGGGTAGCGCGTGGACTTGCGGTAGGAGTCCAGGGTGAAGCGGGCCCGCTCCAGACGCTTCTCCCACAGCTGGCGCTGCGCCTCGCGCTCGGCCTCCTCAGGCGACAGGGGGGCCTGGCCGGGCCGCTGCGCGGGGACCGCCGAGGGCCGTGCCGGCCCGCGCGGCGGGGGCCCGGCCGGAACATTGTCAGACGAAACCCCGGAACCGGGTGCGGACGAATCCGCCACACCCGGCTCGGGACGGATGAGCCCCACGGAGAGCAGCAACCCTCCCACTCCCACCACGAGAGGAACGAGCAGGAGAAGCCACCGGCTACGACGAGAAGGGCGCTGAGTCATGGGCTACATCCAATGCTGCCAGAAACGGCTCAGTAGGCGTAGGCGGCCATGTCGGCGCGCACGGGCCCGACGATGCCCGCCCAGTTACCGGCGGCGTAGTGATCGTAGGACTCGCCGTCATCGCGCAGCGAGACCGTGTGGTAGCTCCACTTGGCCACGCCGTTGCTGGTGGCCGAGGTGCCGGTGTTCAGCGTGCCGTCGCAGAACCAGTCGCCGGGGTTGCAGAAGCCGCCGGTGCTGGAGACACCGCCGGTGGAGTGGTAGGCCACGGCCTCGTCATCCTGGCCCGGCAGCGTGCCCGAGTAGAGCGTGCCCCTGGCGCCGGCGAACATGTAGAACCACTTGGCGCGCGTGGTGTTGTGGTTGTACATGCCGCGCGCGGTGCTGGTGACCAGGTCGCTGGTGAGCGGCTCGCTCGAGGCCCAGTCGCCCAGGTTGGCCAGCTCGCTGCCGCCGCCCGCGCCCGAGGCCACGTCCACCCACTTGATGTTCCACCCCACCTGCGTGGTGCCGTCCGTGTTGCCGCACACCCCCGTGGAGTTGGGGACGGCGTTCTTCTTGTAGCGCGCCGAGCCGCCGTACAGGGACAGCGCGTAGCCGATCTGCAGGTTGCCCGCGCTGTGCGCCGCGATGTAGCACCAGTTGGCGCCGGTGCAGAAGCAGTCCAGCGCGTCGCGGATGCGGAAGTTCTCCACCGAGATGCGCTGCGTGCCGTTCCAGTTCACGGCCTTCTTGTTCACGCCGGCCGCGGTGCTGCTCGGGCCCCAGTAGCTGAAGTCCGCGTAGTTGCCGCGCAGCGTGCTGCCGCCGTTCCGGCCGTGGATCCACAGCGAATAGTTGGTGGCCGATGCCTCCGCGCCCACCAGGGCGGTGGCGGCGACGATGGCCGTGCTCAACAGCTTCTTCATGAGAGAGCGCCTCCTGCTCTTGCTTCCAAGGGAGTACCCGCCCGGCGGGTTGCCTGACAGGCAACAGCACTCTACTCGCATATTCTCGAAATCTGAAAACCTTCCATTCCCATCAAATACAGTCTTCTGGATATTTGATGTCTAAACCGAACTCGCTGACACGGCGCGTCAGGAATGGAGAGGGAACCGGACAGGGAAGCGGGCGCCGGAGGTGCCGGGTGAGGAGGGGACGGGTGGGGTGAGGTGTCCGGGGCGCGGGGCGCGGATGCCTAGCTTGAATCCCGTCCTCTCCACCCTTTGAGGAGGCCCTGCCCATGTCCTCGATGGATGTTCCCCTGACGCTGTTGGATCCCGAAGGCGGTTGGATCAATGCCCCCGTGCACGTGCATGACCTGCGGGGCCGGCCCACGCTGCTGTACTTCTGGTCGGAGCTGAGCAAGACGAACCAGGAGCAGCTGCCGCTGGTGAAGACGCTGCTGGACGAGTTCATCCCCCAGGGGCTGCAGGTGATTGGCGTCCACGTCCCGATGGAGGGCGAGGATCTGGGCCATGCGCTGGACACCAACGACATCGAGGCGATCGTGAAGCGGATGGGCTTCCGTCACCCGGTGGCGGTGGACGACGGCTCGATGGAGCAGGCGTACGGGGTGGAGGAAGTGCCCACGTTCCTGGTGTACGACGCCTTCGGCATCCTGCGTCTGCGGGTGGCGGGAGAGGCGGCGACGAACCCCGAGCTGAGGCGGCTGTTGGAGCGGCTCACCGGCCCCGAGGCCACCTCTGGCGCATTCGCGCCCTGAACCCCCGCACGCGAGGAACGACATGGCAGGCCGGAACAAGAAGGAGGCCTCCCGTCTGTCGTCGCTGGGAGCCCTGACCGCCGCTGGAATGGGGGCGGTCATGGGGCTGAGGGCGATGCTGCGGGAGAAGGTGAGCTTTTCGGGCCGCACGGTGTTGCTGACGGGCGGCTCGAGGGGACTGGGACTGGTGATGGCCCGTCAGTTCCTGGCCGAGGGAGCGCGCGTCATCATCTGCGCCCGGGAGGAGGTGGAGCTGTCCCGGGCGCGCGACGAGTTGGAGGGACAGGGGGGCGAGGTGCTGGCCATCCCCTGCGACGTGAGTGACCGGGTGCAGGTGGAGGCGATGGTGGCCCAGGTGCACGAGCGTTTCGGCGCGGTGGACGTGCTGGTGAACAACGCCGGGGGCATCCAGGTGGGGCCGCTCGAGTCGATGACGGAGGAGGACTTCGTCGAGGCGATGCAGGTGCACTTCTGGGCGGCGCTCTACACATCGCTGGCGGTGCTGCCGGAGATGAAGCGGCGGGGCTGGGGGCGCATCGTGAACATCTCGTCCATTGGCGGGAAGGTGAGCATCCCGCACCTGGTGCCCTACAGCGCGAGCAAGTTCGCGCTGGTGGGCCTGTCGGACGGGATGAGGGCGGAGCTGGCGCAGGACGGCATCCTGGTGACGACGGTGTGCCCGGCGTTGATGCGCACGGGCAGCCCGCCCAACGCGTTCTTCAAGGGAGACCACGAGGCGGAGTACGCGTGGTTCGTGCTGGGAGACTCGCTGCCGGGGATGTCGATGAACGCGGAGCGGGCGGCGAGGAAGATCCTCGAGGCCTGCCGCCGGGGCGACGCGGAGGCGCTGGTGGGCTGGCCGTCGAAGGTGGCGGCACTGGCGAGAACACTGGCGCCGGGCCTGACGGCGGCGGTGCTGGCGCAGGTGAACCGGATGATGCCGCAGGACAGCAGCACGGACCGGTACCGGGGCCGGGACAGCGAGACACCGCTCACGCGCTCCTGGGTGACGAAGCTGACGCGGCAGGCGGCGCAGAAGAACAACGAGGATCTGCTGCACTGAAGCAGTCGCATCCGCCCAGGCCGCACCCACCCCTGCCCTACCCTTGCCCCACTCACCCCTCTCCCCCCGGGAGAGGGTCGGGGTGAGGGTATGGCGGGCCCCGGGTTGGACCCGGCCGGGACGTCAGCTCGGGAGGGGAAGCCGGAGGCTGAAGGTGGAGCCGTGGCCCAGCTCCGACTGCGCGGTGAGCGAGCCGCCGTGGAGCCTCGCGAGCGCCGCGGCGATGTACAACCCCAGCCCATGCCCGTTGCCGCCCGCGCCGTCGGCGCGATGGAAGCGGTCGAAGATGTTGCGCAACTCCGAGGCGGGGATGCCCACGCCCCAGTCGCGTACCTGGACGAGCGCCAGGCCGGGCGTGAGCGCGAGCGTCACCTCGACGCGCCGCTGCTCTCCGCCGTACTTCACCGCATTGGAGAGCAGGTTGTTGAGGATGTACCGCACGCGCTCGGCGTCGAAGAACAGCGCCACGGGCCGCGCCGCCCCCATCAGGGAGAAGTCCACCTGGGGCTGGAGCTCGCGCCATTCCTGGACCACCTCCTGGAGGAAGCCGGAGAGCTCGCCGGACTCACGATTCAGCGCCACCTTGCCCTCGGACAGGCGCGCCGCATCGAGGATGGAGGTGACGAGGGAGCTCATCCGATCCAACTGGCGGAGGATGGCCTCGGAGCACCTCCGCTCGTCGGCGGCACCGCGCTCTCCCTGCTTGCGCAGCAGCATCTGGGCATTGAGCCGCGCGGAGCTCAGGGGAGTCTTGATCTCATGGGCCACCCAGTTGAGCATCTCCTCGCGCGCGGCGTCGCTGGAGTGGCCCGCGCGGTCTCCCGCGGTCATGGCCTCCTCGCGGAGCCGCAGGGCAGCGGGGCGCGAGCGCAGCACCTGCTGCACCGCGGCCTCGAAGGTCTCGAGGTCCACCGGCTTGGAGAGGAAGGCATCCGCCTCCTCCAACCCCTTGGGTTGCGCGGCGCTCAGCAGCAGGAAGGGGACCGTGCCGAGCCGGGGATCGGCCCGCAGCAACCGCAGCAGCTCCACCCCGGTGCGCCGGGGCATCATGTGATCGCTCACCACCAGGTCCGGCCGCTCGGTCCGGGCCAGCATCAGGGCCTCCTCGCCGTTGTGCGCCCGCAGGGCCCGGTGACCCAGATCCTCCACCACCTGGGCGAAAATCTCGAGCATCGCCTCCTCGTCCTCCGCGATGAGGACGAGGCTCATTCCTCATCCCCACCGATGCGCGAGCCGATGGGCTGGGCCTGGCCCGTCAGCAGACCCGCGGCCGAGCGCATGGGATTGAGCACGCGAATCCCCGCGTCGGTGATCTCGAACTCGCGGAGATCTCCGTCGTACTTGCTGTCACGCATCTTGAGGATGGACATGACGCGGTGGATGTGACCGCGCAGCTCCACGTAGCGCAGCAGCAGCAGGTTCTCTCCGAGGATGGCGATGGGCGTGTCGTTGAAGTCCAGCTCGGTGCCGGCGATCTTCGACACCTCCTTGGTGAACAGGGACGTCACCCCCGCGGCCCGCAGGTGCACGCTGAAGGCGGCCAGGAAGGTCCGCCGCCGCTCCGGGTCCGCGATGGCGAGCTCCAGCTCCGTCAGCCCGTCGATCACCAGCCTCCGGACGCCCAACCGGGCCACCTCCGCCAGGAGGCGGTCGACCAGGACGTCCGCCTCCAGCTCGGAGGGAGGCAGGTGCATCAACGTCATCCGCTCACTCGCCAGCGCTTCCCGCACATCCAGACCGATGCGCTGGGCCCGGGCCAGCAGCGCCGCGGGGGGCTCGAAGAAGGAGACGAAGAGCGTCTTCTCCCCCTGGCGGGCCCCCTCGGCCGCGAAGTGCGCGGCGAGCAGCGTCTTGCCGATGCCCATGCTGCCCGCCAGCAGGGTGGTGCTCTGCAACGGCAGGCCGCCATCCATCAACCCATCGAACTCGGGCAGGCCGAAACCGGCCCGGGTGCGCGGCGGGACGAAGTCCTTGTCGGAGGGAACGCGGGCCTCGAGCCGCGGGATGATCTCCACCCCCTCGGTCCCAATCTGGAGGAGGTGCTCGCCCAGCAGGTGGGGCCGGCCGCGCAGCTTGACGACCTCCACCCGGCGATGGCGGCGCCCTCCCTGCTGGCTCATCCACAGCGAGACGATGCCATCCACCGTCGTGGCTTCCGGCAGCGTCATCAACTTCTCGATGGGGTATTCGGTGGTGAAGAGCCCGATGCAGTCCGTGGCGGACAGCCCGATGCCCAGCTCATACAGGAACTCGCGCAGCCGGGCCTCGTCCTGCCACAGGTCGCGGATGGAGCGCAGCCCGTCGATGAAGAGCATCTTCGCGCCGCGCTCGCGCACGGTGTGCAGCAGGGTGTCGCGCGCCTCCTTGGCGCCCTTCTTCAGCGAGGCATAGGCACTGACGAGGAAGAGCTTCTCGCCCAGCAGCTCGCGGCGGAAGAAGGAGAAGCCGGAGAGCGCGTCCACCAGCTTGTCGTGCGGCTCGGACGTGACGGTGGCGAGCACCACCGGCAGCCCGCGCGAGGCGGCGAGGAAGGCGATCTGACTGCAGAGGATCGTCTTTCCGCAGCCGGGGTTGCCCGCCACGATGAGGGTCTGGCGCCGGGGAATGCCACCCCCCAGCAGGAGATCGAAGCTCGGGATGCCGGTCTCGAACAACTTCTGGGTGTTGCGGCTGTCCATCGGGAGGCTCGGAGCAAAAGGAGGGGACCATGCGCGGGTCCTGGCGAAGGCACGCCTTCTAGAGGAACAGGCCCGGCCGCATGTGCCGGGACGCGCCTCCTAACATGGAACCCGCCCGTCAGCCCGGCCACCGGCGGGGCACTCCGATGACCAGCCAACGCTTCCCCGTCTGGCCGCCTGCTCTCCTGGCGGCCAGGGCCGGAGCTCACGCCTTGGAGGGCTCCTCCGGGCCGAGCTCCTCCCACCAGCGGCCCTTGTACTCGGCGGCGCGGGCGAGCTGCTCGCGCAGCGCGGAGATCATCTTCACGTTCCCCTCCTGCTCATAGCCCTTGAGCGCCTCCTGGCACCCGGGCACGCGCTGCAGGAAGTCGCGCAGGCGCTCGAGGGTGAGCTCGGGCGCGTACATGCCGTAGCCGAGCTTCTCCAGGTAGAGGGCGTTGAGCACCTGCTCGAACTGGCCCTTCACGGGCAGCGAAAGCAGGGGCTTGTGCAGGTAGACGGCCTCGCTCATGAGCGTGTAGCCGCCCCCGGCGATGACGGCGCGGGCGGTGCGCAGATCGTCGATGAAGCCCTTCTCGCTGAAGGGGCGGTAGACGAGGTTGCCGTCGTGCACGTCCTCGGTGATGTCGCGGCGCATGCCGTAGATGTGGCAGGGCAGGCCGCTCTGCTTGAGGATCTCCGGCAGCCGCGTGTTGGTGGTGGACGTCTGGTAGACGAGCAGATGCTCACCGGGCTCGGACTTCGCGGAGAGGATCTCCGGCCGCAGGATGGAGGGCAGCAGCGTGGTGCGCTCCTTGCGGACGGGCGGGTAGAAGAAGGTGGTGACGAGGTAGTGGAAGCACCCGGGCAGCTTGGACTTCACCAGGGCGCGGGTGGCCTCGAAGTCATCCTCGAAACCGGCGAGCAGCGAGGCGTCGTGCCTGGCGCGGTTGATGACCTGCATGTTGTCCACGCTGATGACGGGCAGGCGGTGGTTGCGGCCGAAGAGGTAGCTGAAGCTCTCGAAGTCGCTCACCACGACGTCCGGCTTGAAGTCCTCCATGAGCTCGAAGTACTGGCGCACGTTCTGCGGCCAGCCCTTCACCGCGCCGGAGAGGTTCTGCAGCACCGTCTGCCACTTCTTCACCGAGTTGCCCTCGTAGGCGATGGTGAGGCCCCAGATGCCGTGCACGTTCTCGAAGCGTTTGGCCAGGTAGTCCTTGGCCCGTCCCGAGACGACGATGTGGACCTCGTGCTCCTGGGTCAGCTCCTCGAGGAGCACGCGGGAGCGGGTGGCGTGCCCCATGCCTTCGCCAACGACACCGTAGAGGATTCTCATGGGGCGAGAGCATACGCGGGATGTGGCGCGCGAGCCCATGCGGCGGTAGCGTCCCCGCCATGCAACACGAGGCAACGGACACCAAGGCCCCGGAGAGCCAGGCTCCCAAGAGCGCGGAGGGATTGACGCGGGCGGCCCTGCTGGGGCTGTGCGGCGGCATCCTCCTGGGTGGCCTCTTCCTGCTGGGAGTGGGACTCAAGACGCGCCTGTCACCGGCGGACTGCACCGGCCTGTCCGAGATGGAGTGCGGCTTCCGGCGCGACGCCGACCTGGAGATGGGCCGCCTGCAGGTCATCATGGGCTCCGGCCTGCTGGCACTCGGAGCGGCCGTGGTGGTGCTGCTGCGCTCGCGGGCCCGCGCGGCCTCCAGCTGAGGGCCCTTCGTCCTCCCAGGGGCTCACCCCGAGTGGAGCCCCCTCCGCCTGCACGTCCCTCTTCCGTCAAGCAGCCGGACGGGCGGGCGGGGTAAGCGCTTTTTCCGGTGTGGCGTAGACCGGCTAATTAGCTCTAGCCTCGACATTAGGCTTCGGTTAGGAGAGGCCCCCTCTTATGCAGCTTGAATCCCTGAAGATGTTTTGTGACGTGGTGGAGACGGGCTCCTTCTCGAGGGCCGCGCAGCTCAACCACGTGACGCAGTCCGCGGTGAGCCAGCAGATCCGCGCCCTGGAGAATCGCTACGAGCAGAAGCTCCTGTCGCGCAGCGCGCGCCAGGTGACGCCGACGCCCGCGGGCGAGCGCCTGTTCCGAGGGTGCAAGGAGATCCTCGCCCGGTTCGCCGAGGTGGAGAACGAGATCCGCGAGCAGTCCACCGAGGTGCAGGGCACCACGACGGTGTCCACCATCTACTCGGTGGGCCTGCACGAGCTGCGCAACGTGCAGAAGCAGCTCCTCAAGACGCACCCCAAGGTGAACATGCGCCTGAACTACCGGCGCAATGATCAGGTCTACGACGACGTCATCCTCGGGGCGGCGGAGATTGGAATCGTCGCGTACCCGCAGCCGCGCGCGGGCGTGGACATCCACCCGTTCCGCGACGACAAGCTGGCGGTGGTGTGCGCGCCCAACCATCCGTTCGCCAGCAAGGCGAAGGTGAGCCTCACGGCGCTCTCGGGCGTGCCCTTCATCGCCTTCGATCGCGAGGCGCCCACGCGCAAGGCGCTGGACCGGCTCTTCCGCGAGAAGAACCTGGACCTCAACCCGGTGATGGAGATCGACAACGTCGAGACCATCAAGCGCGCGGTGGAGATGGGCATCGGCGTGGCCATCCTCCCCATGGCCACGGTGGCGGCCGAGGTGGCGCAGGGGACGATCGTCTCCAAGCCCTTCGCCGAGGGCCCGGTGTCGCGCCCCATCGGGCTGCTCATCCGCAAGGGCAAGTACCTGGACCGCGCGTCGGCCGCGGTGCTCGAGGCCTTCAAGCTGGCCGAGGCCACGAGCGACGAGCACTGAGCCCGTCCCGGTGACGCGGCCCCGGCCCCGTGCCACCCCGCGTGGGAGGCATGGGGCCTTTTGTTTGCTCAGGCGGCGGTCTCGGCCTGCGCGGCGGGCGCCAGCGCGTGCAGCCAGGGCGTCAGCAGCCGCGCGCACGCCTCGGGGTGGGTGAAGTAGGGCACGTGGCCCGCGCCGCGCAGGAGGATTCGGGGAGTCCCCGGAGGCAGCGAGGCCGCGAGCCGCTCCAGGGTGGACGCGGGCACCAGCACGTCCCGGTCCCCCTGGATGCACAGGCACGAGACAGGCAGCGGGCGCAGCTCGGGCGGAGGCGGCTCGCGGCGGCAGGCGAAGGCGCGGTGGAGCGTGGTCATCCGCTCCAGCGTCGTGGTGGGCACCACGTCGGCCACCTGCTCGGCCGGGACGCGCTTCCACGAGGCCACGCAGGCGGTGATCGGACCGGGGCGGCCCAGGACGGCGATGGGCCCCATGAGGGGGATGAGGTGGCCGCGCAAGCCCAGGTGCTCGGGCCGGGTGAAGGAGCCCAGGAAGGCCACCCCGCGCACGGCGCCCGCCGCGGCCAGGTGCCCGGCCACCATGCCCCCGTAGGAGCTGGCCACCACCGCGTCCATGCGTCCCGCCGCCGTGAGCACCTGACGCGCCAGCTCCCCTGCCCCACAGGCGGCGAGGCTGCCTTCGGGGTACTCGACGAGGACGGGCCGGGCCACGGAGGAGAGCCGCTCGGCCAGGGCCCGGAAGCCGACGCCCCGTGCGCCCAACCCGGGGAGCAACAACACCCGGGGACCCGTGCCTCGACCCATCTCCGTCAGCTCCACGAACCGGCGCATGTGCCTCCTTCACGAACGCGCTCCGAACACCGCTCGCGCGCCGCTTCTGCCCGTGTACGCCCGCCTGCCTACCAGGAGACCTCCACCTCCGTCTCGCTCAGGCTCACCTGACGTCCGGTGGCCTTCACTTCCGCCATCTTCGCCGCCTCGAAGAGGCCCCGCACCGCGCCCACGAGGTAGTCGCACGGCAGGGTGCTGCCCTTGATGGAGACGACGCCGCTGCCCGGCCCGGTCCACTGCACCGCGCACTCGCCATGCCGGACGGACGTGCGCCACGCCGAGGGGAACCCGTTGAGCATCCGCCTCGGCTCGCCCCCGGCCAGCATCAGCAGCACCCGCCCCGCTCCGGACTCCAGGTACTCCGGCGCCACCTCGTGCCCCAGGCGCCACATGGCTCCCTCGAAGCCGCCGTGGCGCTCACTCAGCGCCCACGCCGCGGTGTAGAGCAGCCGGTTCAGCGCGCCGACGGGGTAGCTGAAGAAGGCCATGAAGCGGCTGCCTCCGGCCGCGTCGATGCAGCGCCGCAGGGCCCCGTCGTCGTTCAGGCCGCGCACGACTTCCAACGCGCCCGTGAAGAAGAAGCCGCGAAGGGTGTCCTCCGGCCTGCACAGGACCAACCGTTGCTCCAACTCCTGCTGTGAGCCCTTCTCCATCGCGTCCCCGGCGAGCGGGGGGACTCCCGCCCGGTCCCCAGTTCCGGGGCGCAGTATTCGTCTTGCCGGGCTGGAATCAAGACGCGTCGCACGAGGGCACTCCCCCGCGGAGAAGCCAGGGTGCGCGAGGTCATCCTGGAACAGGGAACGTATGGGATGGGGTGACCCAGGGGAGTGGGCTCGTGTTCGAGGATGGACGTCCGGCCCCGGGCCCCCCTGCCGTGACAGGGGGCCATCCCGTCTACACTCTTGTTTCATGAGCGCGCTGACCGCAGGTGACATCCTCGGAGGGGAGTGGCGCATCGTCCGACCGGCCTTCGGAGACGATCCCGGCTCGGAGTACCGGGTGGAGCCCGTCGAGGGAGGGAGCGCCCGGCGGCTCACGCTGTGGCGCACGCTGCGGCCTCCGGCGTCCGCCGAGCTGAAACGCTTCGAGGAGCTCATGCGCTCGGGGGAGCGGACGCACCACCCCGCCTTCCAGCCCGTGGAGGCGGTGGGGTACGACGGGGCCCGCGAGGCGCTGTGGATGGTGCGTCCCTGGTGGAATGGCGAGTCGCTGCCCTCGATGCTGGGGGGACTCCATCCGGTAGGGTTGGATCTTCCCTACCTGCATGCGCTCGCGGATCAGCTGGTGCAGGCGCTCACCGCCGCCCAGGCCGCGGGCATCTCCCATGGCCGGCTGCGGCCCACGCGGTTGCTCGTCGCGCCCGGGGGCAAGGGAGTGCGGCTGTGCCTCCTGGACCTGGGGTTGGAGGTCTTCCGGCGCACCCACGCCTCGGGCTGGCTGAAGCCCCCCCAGGTGGGCGCGGCCTACGTGGCGCCCGAGCTGGGGGAGACAGGGCCCGTGCCGGCTTCGGCCGATGTCTTCTCCTTCGGGCTCATCGTGCGGGACATGCTGGCCACGCGGCGGGACGGGGCGTGGCGGGGACGCTGGGAGCACTGGGTGGAGCGGGCCACGGCCACGGAGGCGGGCAGACGGTTCGGCAGCCTCACCGAGGCCCTGAAGGCCCTGATACCGGTGCTGAGGGCGCTGCCGGATGAGCCACCGCCGCCGCCACCGAACTACGAGCCCGGCATCCCCACCGCGTAGGCCTCAGTACAGCTTGCGCAGACGCGCGGCGAAGAAGCCGTCCCAGCTCTCGGGGCCCGGCAGCGTGCGGAGGTACGCCTGGGTGAGCGGGAGCTTCACCGACTCGTGCAGCACCGGCGGCTCCGCCGTCCACTCGGGGTGACTGCGCAGGAACATCTCCACCTGATCCTGCCCCTCCTGCGGATCCATCGTGCACACCGCGTACACCAGCAGGCCTCCGGGTGGCACCGCCTCCTGGCAGTTCTCCAGGATGCGCCGCTGCAACACCGCCAGCCGGCCGATGTCCTCCGGCTTGCGCCGGTAGCGCAGCTCCGGGTGCCGCCGCAGCGTCCCCAGGCCCGAGCACGGCGCGTCCACCAGGAACGCGTGGAACTCGCCCCACTCCTCCGGCCAGGGCTGCGAGGCGTCGTGCGCCTCGGCCCGCAGGCGCGCGGTGAGGCCCAGCCGCTTCGCCTCGGATTCGATCTTGCGCAGCTTGTTGGCGTGGAGGTCCGTGGCCACCACCTCGTGCTTCTCGGCCAGGTGGCACGCCTTGCCGCCCGGCGCCGCGCAGGCGTCCAGCACCCGCGCCGTCTCCGGGATGTCCCCGTACACGCCCACCAGCTGCGCGGCCTCGTCCTGCACCTGCCACAGGCCCTCGGCGTAGCCGTAGATGTCCTCCACCCGGCCCACCGGCGGCAGGACGATGCCCACGGGAGACACCGCCGTGGGCCGCGCCTCCAGCCCCGTCTCGCGCAGCTGCTCCAGCAGCGCGTCGCGCGTCACCTTGGCGCTGTTGGCGCGGATGACCACCGCGGGCGTCTGGTTGTTGGCCACGAGGATCGCCTCGGCACGCTCGCGGCCGAACTGGCGCACCCAGCGCTCCACCATCCACTTCGGGTGGCTCTCGCGGACCGAGAGGTGCTCGATGGCGTCCGTCTCCGGCGGCAGCGGCGGCGAGGGCAGCGAGGACAGCTTGCGCAGGATGGCGTTGACGAAGCCCGCCGCGCGCACCAGCCCCACCTCCTTGAGGGCCTGGACGGTCTCGGCCACGGCGGCGCGGGCCGGGACGCGCGTGTAGAAGATTTGATAGGCCCCCACGCGCAGCGCGGCCAGGACCTTGTCCTCGAGCGCGTCCAGCTTGCGGTCGGCGAAGCGGGTGATGGCGTAGTCCAGCGTGAGCTGGCGGCGGGTGGCCCCGTAGGTCAGCTCGGTGATGAGGCCCGTGTCCCGGGGATCGGCCGGCGGCGACTCCGAGAGCATCGTGTCGAGGACGACATTGAGGTACGCATCCGTGGCCCGGACACGGCTCAGAACCTGGATGGCGATGGCGCGTGCGTTCATCCTGCCCTCCCCGTACCACACTTCCCCTGCCCCGCGCGCCCTACCTGCCCATCACCCGGGCGGCCCAGCGGCGCGTCGAGTCATCCGCGTTCTTCATCAACGCGTCGAAGCGCCCCGCGCGCATCAACTCCACCAGGCGCTCGTCCCGCGCGAGGATTTCAGTTGTGTGCCAGGGGAAGAAGAGGTCCTTCTCGCCCGTCTGGCGGTAGTGCGGGTCCGCGACCAGCGCCTCCAGATAGCGTGAGTAACTGTCGAAGAAGCGGTCCACGTTCGATGCCACGGGCATGACGTGAGCATCAGGCTCATAGGTATCCACCTCTATCACAGGCTGCCTTCCCAATGCATCCGCGAGGCTCGGCACGGTGGCATATGTGTAGATATCACCGCCGAAAACAATCACGGACTCCCCCAGATCTTCCCACCAATTTTCCCGCCACCACCTGTTGTTCTCCTCGAGTTCATGGATTTGCTCATCCGACCGGTCGAGGGTCCACCCTATCCCCATCAATTCCGTGGCAAAGGCCGCGTAACCCAGGCGCGCATAGACATCAGCCAGAACCGGGTCGAAGGGCAGCCCCTCCAAGGAGCATCCAGCACGCAGCGGTTCGCGGGCAGGCGGCAAGGTCTTCACACTGAGATTCAATCGCAAGCAGACATCAAACAGCCGCTCCAATCCAGGCAGAGGCATGAGCACCTCCATCGTTCTCTCCTGTCTATTCGAGGCCAGGGAATCGGCTCCGTAAATCGC
Organism: Archangium sp.; assembly: GCF_057119385.1. Lineage (NCBI taxonomy): Bacteria > Pseudomonadati > Myxococcota > Myxococcia > Myxococcales > Archangiaceae > Archangium > Archangium sp. Next base: position 24,931 of record NZ_DBNGVP010000020.1, read on the forward strand.
GCAACACGGCCTCCCTCGCGTCGTCCACGGACCTCGACATTCCTGGAGGCTCGTCGGCGCGGTGGTACCAGGGCTCGAAATGCTTATCAATGATTTCAGCTGCTCGGCGCACTTCATCCGTTGTCGGGTTGGGGCGAGCGGTTCGAAACCTCCCCCATAGAAAATTGACTCTTTTATGGACGTGCTCTTTCAACATCACGAGGTTCTCCCCGGCATTGACGTTCTCATCCGGGAAGAGGTGCGCGTATTGAAGTGGCCGCCGATGGTGGATGGGAAGCTCCTTGCTCTGCTCCTCCAGGACTTTGGCGAACTGTGGATACAGCTTTGCGTAATAAACGCGAGCCTCCTGGCGAAGTGTGTTTTTCAAATCCTTATTGAGCGGCTCCTGGATGACTCTTTCGAGACGGACGAAGAGGCCTCGCAGCGTCTTGCGCTCGCCGCGGCTCAGCGCCTGCTCGCCCTCCAGCAGCACCTTCGCCCAGAGTCGCTCGAAGGCTGTCTTCTCTTCCGGCGTCAGCCGCTTGAGCGCGGTGCGCAGCCACCCGGCCACCACCTCGGGCTCGCGCCCCAGCGCCTTCGTCACCCACTCCAGCCCCTCCGTCGCGAAGAAGCCCAGGCCCTTGGCGATGATTCCCAACGCGAACCACAGCGCCAGCTCCTCCACGCCCCGCTGCGCCAGCCAGGCCGTGCCCTCCACCACCCCCTCCCGCCAGCGCAGCAGGGTGGCCTCCTGCATGGACAGGTACCAACTCTGCCCCGGCCGCGGCGGAGGGCGCTCCACCTTCGCGGACCGCACCCGGCCTCGCGCCCGCGCCTCTCCCTGCCGGTGCTCGGCCAGCCACACCACACGCACCGTGCGCGGGCCCAGCCCCTCGGTGAAGGGCAGCAGCACCTGCACCAACTGCCCCGCGACCTCGGGTGACAGCGCAACGGGGCTCCCTCCTGGCCCCTCGCGCGTGCGCCGCACCTCCCGCAACTCCCCACCGGCGAGCCGGCCGTCCTCCAGCCGCACCTCGAGCTCCACCCGCGCCGCTCCTCCGGCCGGGACCTGCACGGCACGCATCCACTTGCCGGCCAGCTCGTGGAAGGTGAGGAAGGTTGCAGCCGGAGTGCCCGGCATGCGCACCGGCAGTCTCCTGGCCTCAGAAGGCCGGACGTCCGTGCGTGAGGCGTCGTAGTCCACCGCCCAACGCGCCTCCTCACGCCTCAGCCGCAACACCACCTCCCCCGTGCGCCCTCCCGCGTACTGGGTGAGGACGAGGCGCAGCACCCGCTCCAGCTCCTCCACCTCCACTGGACGCCCCACCCCCTCGCCGCCACGCCCCTCCTCGTAGCCCACCAGCGTCAGCGCGCCCCCCTCCACCCAGAAGGTGAAGGCCAGCACCGCCCCCACCTCCTCCACCCCGCTGCACAG
>NZ_DBNGVP010000021.1:0-9603 GCF_057119385.1 Archangium sp.
AAGGGCCGAGGCCCCGCCGTGCGCGACGAGCACTCATGGCCTGGACGAGTGGACATGGCACACATCCAACCAAGGCATGGCTCCTGAAAACCAGGGCCCGGCCCCCCGGAAGAACATGTCTGGGCACCACCCGACAGGAGCGCGGCGCGGGGAGGGGATGTGCCGGCAAGCCATCTCCTACGAACCAGTTTCGGTAGGAGCCGAGGCCAACAACAGGCGAAGCTGCGTGCGGGCGACCCAGAGCGGAGCGGAGCGTAAACAGGTACTGGGCGCGGACCAGGACAGCCCGAGCAGCAAGCAGGGGCAGATGAGTCCATGAGCCCGCGGCTGTTCGCGGACTGCTCCTGACCGAGTGCACAGACTGCTCGCTCATCACGCCCGGCCTACGAGGGCAACAGGTTGTGGAACTGCGCCCGCCTTCCCCTCACCACCATGCTGCGGCCGAAACCGCCTCTGAGCGGAGCACTCCCTCGGGCCACTCGGGCTCAAGGGGATTTTTGAAAGGAACTCTTGGTTGAAGCCGCAGGGCGCGGGCGCCGGCTCCTGCCGCTGGCTCCCGGTGCTGTGAAGGGCGCACAGGGCTCAGGGCGTGTACACCTCCGCCGTCGCGAGGGTGTCATGGCCTGGTCCGCCCGAGGCGAGCACCTGGCCGTTGGGCAGCAGCGTCGCCGTGTGGAGGTGGCGACGCGAGGTCATGGAGTTGGTAACGCTCCAAATGCCCGTGGCCGGGTCGTATACCTCCGCCGTTGTAAGGAAGCCTCTAGTGGAGTGTCTTACAAGTGATTCGACATAGTCGTGGGGGGGGGGCCGCTGGGCTCTGCCCGGGCGAAGAACTCGGGCCGCTGCGAATCGGCCTCGGCCCCTCTATGTTGGAAAACTTGTAAGACAGTCCACTAGCCGCCTCTCCGAGAAACAGGGCCCTCCTTCTCCCTCCGGCGACTTCACCTCCGTGCGCCACGTGAGGGTGAAGTCCGCCAACAGGCCCTGGCCGAGAAAGGGGGGCCCAGGCGCCCCGGGCCTTGTCACCCCCGCGGGAGGAATGGCTCATCCTCTGACAGTCGCAGCGGGGTGGGGAGATAGGGCTCGAGCTCACCCGGCTCGAAACGGCACAGGTCCACGGCGTGCCAGAAGGCGCCTCCGAGGTCGCCCCCGCACCGGTAGTGGCCGTCGGGCCGGAAGGCGACCCATCCCTCGGGCAGATGGAGGAGCGTGGCGAGGCTGGCACCCGTCGCGGCATCCCAGAGCCGCACGGCCCCGTCATCGGCGACCGAGGCGACGGTCCTCCCATCCGGGCTGAAGGCCACGCCGAGAGCGAAGGCGCCGTGCTGCGCACGGACGCGCGGGACGCCTCCCATCACCAGATCCCACAAGCAGAGCGTGCCATCGGTCGCGACCGACGCGAGCGTCTTCCCATCCGGACTGAAGGCGAGGCTCCGGACATTCTCCTCATGTGCACCCTTGAGGGTGCGCAGGCGTTTTCCAGCGAAGACACTCCACAGGTAGATGGAGCCTTTCTCCGCGGCGGAGGCGAGGAGGACCCCGTCGGGGCTGAAGGCAACACATCCAGCGCAACTGCCCACCCAACTCTCGAGCTCCCGCAAGCACTGCCCATCGGCGATGCGCCACAGACGGACGATCCCATCGTCCGAGGACGAGGCCAGGGTCGCGTTGTCCGGGCTGAAGGCGACGCTCCCCACGGCGCCCCGATGCCCCAGCAGCACCCGCTCGGAATCACCCGAGGCACTCCAGAGGCGCACCGTCCTGTCCCTGGAGCCCGATGCGATCAGCGAGCCATGCGGGCTGAACGCCACGCTGGAGACACGCTCCGAGTGACCCCTCAACAGGAGGGCGCGCGCGTCGGCAAGGCGCCACAAGGACACGGCCTCCTCCGAAGCCGAGACGAGGAGCCGCTGGTCCGGACTGAAGGCAACGCTCTGGACGGGTCCAAGATGATCATCCAGGCGGAACACCAGCTTCCCTGCCTCGAAGTCCCACAGACACACCGTCGCGTCGGACGACGCCGAGGCGAGAAAGCCACCCATGAGGCTGAATGCAATCCCCTGGGCCACACCTGAATGGCCCCGGAGGGTGCGCACGAGCTGCCCCTCGGCGGTACTCCACACGCGCAGGGTCCCATCCTCCGAGCCCGAGATGAAGCTCCCCCCCTCCGGACTGAAGGCGAGGTCCCGGACGATCTCCGAGTGGCCGCGAAGGGTGTGCGGGGCGTTGCTCTCGGAGCCGTCCCACACCTGGATGCTGCCATCGGTGCAGGCCAGCGCGAGCATCGCGCCGTCCGGGCTGAAAGAGACCCTCGTCACGAGGCCTGGCTGTCGAGCCGACCGCCGGGAGGTTCCATCGCCGAGGGCTCTCAGCGTCACGGTATTGCTGGACGCGATGGCCAGGGTCGAGCCGTCCGGATGGAAGGCCAGGTCGAGAAGAGGAGGCGGTGCCTCGACCTTGAAGGAGTCCACGAACTGCCCATCCACGACGTCGTACAGGTACACCAGGCCCCCGACCGACGCCGTGGCGAGCCGTCCCCCATCCGGGCCGAAGGCGAGGCTCTCCAGTTGCGGCAGGCCCGTGTCCAAGGTGCGCAGGGGGCGCCCTCCAGAAGCGACGCTCCACAGGCAGAGCTTCCCGTCATTGCCGACCGCGGCGAGGAGCGCCCCATCCGGGCTGAAGGCGATCCTCCGCACGAGGGACGACGGGTTCCCCTCGAGGACTCGCAGGACGCGCCCCGAGGCCACGCTCCACAGCCGCACCACCCCCTGCGCCGAGGACGAGGCCAGCAGCTCCCCATCTGGACTGAAGGCGATGTCGAGGATGAGGTCCGCACCCGGCGGGAGTGGGGACTGTGCCTGGGGCGGTGGGGCCTCCACGAGGACTCGCAGCCCCTTGCCGGTCAGCGCATCCCACAGGCGGAGGTCCCCTCCCAGGTGACTCGAGGCGATGAGCCCGTCCCGGGGGCTGAACGCCACGGAGAGGCACGCGGCGTCCGCCATCACGGTCGGGAGGATGGCGGCGGGACCCGGCAGGGCCGCGCCGGACAGGTCCGCCCCCTCGAGCGAGTCCACCTTCGCCCCGATGAGCTTCGCCGCGCGAAGCCGGGCCCCCCTCAGGTTCGCGCCCCGCAGGTCCGCCCCCATCAGACTCGCCCCCGCCAGGTTGGCCCCCGCCAGGTTGGCCCCCCGCAACTTCGCCTGTCCGAGCTCGGCACGGGCCAGCTGGGCCTCCCGCAGATCCGCTTCGGAGAGGTCCGCTCCCACGAGCGTCATGCCCGAGAGGTTCGCTCTCGAGAGATCGGCCCCGCGCAGCTCGGCACCGGAGAGATCCTGCCCGCGCAGGTCACTCCCCGACAGCTGGGTGGACCCCCTGCTCTCGAGGACCGGCACCGCTGGCGTCACGCCCTCCTTGCGCATCCTGCCCAGGATGCGCAGGGCGTTGCGCAGCGCGACACCGCTCTCCGTCGAGAACGTCTTGCCCTGGGCCCAATCCCGCGCCTGCTGGGGACCCGCGAGGGCAATGAAGAAGTCCGCCATCAAATCGCTCATCTCGCGCTGGCTCAGCGCGAAGGCCTCTCCCTTCTCGCGCAGCTCCCGCATGGCGTGCTCGGCGACGAGCCACTCCAGCACGGACTGATGGACGAAGGAGAACCGTCCCTCCTCGTCCCGCACGAGCAGCGAGCCGGAGCCGAGTTGGTGCCGGATGACCTCCGCGTCGAGCGCATGCTCGCCTTGCGCGTTCACGGCCGCGAGCAGCTCCTCGGGCAGCTCGCTCATGCTCACCGTCCGCTCCGTGCGTCCCCAGAGCAACAGGGCAAGGTCCGTCACCGCGCTCCGCAACTGCCCCCAGCTCAGCCCCTTGGGCGCTCCGGCCGGATTGACCCGCCGGTACTCGCCCGTAATCCACTGGGAGAGGAGGAGCGCGTAGAGCTCCGCCGAGGAGATCTCCCCGGAGCGCGCCCGGGCGGCCCGGAGCTTCTCGGTGCCGAGGTCCGCGATGAAGCTCAGCATCCGCGGGTTCTCCGACAGGCCGAGCAGATCCTTCACATCCCGCAGCAGGCCCATGTACTCGCCCGCCATGGACTCGCCGCCCAGCCGCTTCAGGAGGAAGTGCTGGATCTGCTCCTCGCTGAAGCGCTCCAGCTTGATGAGCCGGTAGCCGCGCAGCACCTCCGCCCGGCGCGCCAGCTCCTGCTTGACGTCCTGGTCCGTCAGGAAGTGCTGCGTCCGGCTGGTGATGACGACCTTGGCGTCACCCCCGGCGGCCTCGATGAGCGTCTCGAAGTGTTCCAGGACCCGGTCGTAGGTGATGCGCAGCGCCAGCTCGTCGAAGCCGTCGAAGAGCAGGACGATGCGTCCCTCGCGCAGCATGTAGAGGAACTTGTCCACCTCCATGCGCCCCATGTCGGCGGCGGCGAAGTGCTGCGCGACGAGCTCGCGCAGGGTGCGCTGCTTCTGGAGCGAGCGCATTTCGATCAGCACGGGGACGAGCGCCGAGTCCTCGCTCGCCAGGCGCCGAGCCAGCTCGTGGAGCAGGAAGGTCTTCCCGGTACCGAAGTCCCCGAGGACGAGCGCGAAGCGGGGACCGGGTGACTCCAACAGCCCGCGGAGCGCGGTGAGGATGTCCTCCTGCGGCGTGGGCCCCTGCCCACCGATGCTCACCTGGGCCCGTTGGGGCACGTAGAGCGCGGGGGGGTAGATGGGATCTGCCTCCAGCCTCGCCGTCTGGCGGCGGAGGTAGGCGGAGAAGTCGATGAGCCCCTGGTACTCCGCGAAGCTCATCAGGTGGACCTGCTTGCCGTAGGCCCGGCGGGCCAGCTCCTCCGGCGCGGCATGCCCCACGTGCACGAGCGTCGAGATGACCGAGGGATTCTCCCGGTGGTAGCGGGCATGGATGCCCCGGAGGAAGGCCTCGAGCGCATCCTGCGTGGGAGGCGCATCCAGCACGGCGACCGGGAACACGCGCTGGAAGCGGTGCTGCCCCTCGAACACCGAGACCTCGAGGAAGGGGCCGAAGGGGGCGGGACCCTGGCGGCGGATGATCTCCGTGCCCTCGGGGGCGCGCAGGACACAGGCCCGCTCCACCCGGGCCAGGAAATCATCGCGGAGCTTCTCCTGGGGCTTGAGGAGTTTGTCCTCCAGGGAGCGCCCGAGGGGCCCGCGCACGGAGCCGGAGTCCGGCTCCTGGGGGCGCAGATGCTTGCGAAGGAAGGCCACCAGGAACGCCGCCGAGCCCCTGCAGGCGAAACGCCGGTAGGCATCGTCCTTGTCCTGGTCCGCGTAGTCGGAGACAGCCTTCACGATGAGCGAGCGCCGGCCGCGCCGCTCGGCCACGAAGCCGATGGCCGCGGCCTCCATCTCGACGCCCAGCACCTTGCGCACCGAGCGCGAAAGCCGGGCGAACAGCTCGGGGTCCTCCTTGACGGCCCTGCCCGTGGCCAGCGGCCCCACGTGGACACGGAAGCTGGGATCCCGGGCCTGCCCATCGGGGTCCCGCAGTTGCTCCTCCTCGACATGCGCGAGCCCGTTCTCGGTGAGCTGGAGCCTGCCGAGCGCCTTGTCGAGCAAGCCGGCCTCGCGCAGTTCCTGGATGCGATCGGCCCAACCCGGGCAGTGCGTCCTGCGCTCCGGGTGCTCCTTGGGGGAAGGCCCCTCGCCGTACTGGTGGGCCCGGAGTGTGTGGAGCAGCCATCTCCCCTGCGAGGCCTTCGACGGGGGACGCGCGTGCCGCTCCTCCCAGTCGCGCTGGAACTCCTCGGCGAAGAAAGAGGCCTTCATGCTCCAGGTGGCCTCGAGATTGTAGGTCTCAATGTCGTGGAGGAAGTCCTCCTCGTGCCCCGGGCCCCTGGAGCGCTGCTTGCCCCGGTCGTAGCTGAAGACACGGCTGGCGACGATGACGTCCCCGAGGAACACCTCGCCCCGCCGGCCCGCGCAGATGCCACACATCGCGAGGCAGGCCGGGTCGAGCTCATCGATCAACGCGCCAGCCCGCTCGGTGGCGGCGCTCTCTCCCATCTCTCCCGACCAGGCCGCGGCCAGATGGAGCAGCTCTCCGTGCTCGTTGGAGAGCTCACGCACGTGGAACGGGAAGTCGTGCCGATCCTTCGTCTCCGTCCAGGCGCTCCGTCCCGCCCCATCGACCTCGATGTCCAGCAGCGCATCGAGCTCATCCTTCAGCGCCGTCACGATCAGCACATCGATAAGGGCTTCCACCATGCGCCCCTCCTCCGCCCTACCCTAGCGCGCCCAGACGCGGCCCCGCGAGGCCGCGCCGGGCATCGTGCACGTTCCGCAGGGTCCCGAAGGGGCCGTAGGTCTTGCCGCTCGCGGTATGGAAGGTGATCTGCGAGACCTGCGCCATGCCGAAGTACGTGCCCGTGAATCCGGTGAGCGACACGATCGAATCCCCGGTGAGGTCGATCGTGGTGGGGTTTCCACCCGGGCCCCCCTCGAAGGGCGCGGTATTGGAGCCATAGCCGGGTTGAATGGCGTCGATGATGTCGCCGGAGCGCACCAGGAGGCTGGTCATGGGCCCCCAGCCACTGACCGTGGGCATGTTGTCCCAGGGCGTTCCCGGCCCCCCACCGGCCCGACGGGTCCGTAGGGCATGCCCGCGTTGAACCAGTCCAGGATGAGCTTGCACCGGATGGCCGACAGGTCACGGCTCACCGGCATGTGCAGCGGCTGGCTCATGTCCATGCCGAGGACACGCTGGAGCTTCACGCGGTTCTCCACCTTGGGAGCCTGGTTGTAGTCCGACACCGCGGGGCTGAAGGTGTAGGTGGCGAAGTAGACCTGCCCGTCGATGTAGCCTCGGGGATTGCCGGGACCCTGGCCGGTGATGGTGAGGGAGGCCTTGCCTCCGGTGACCGGCACGAGGCTCGAGGAGAGCTGCAGCTTCCCGGTAGGCGTCGAACCCGTGCGCCCCCACCAGCCCCTCCCCAGCCACACCTCGCCAGGGCAAACGTTACCGTCAGGCTCCCACGAGATCCCGCCAGGCCCGCTCTGGGAGTACCAGGTGGCGGGTTCGATTCCCGCCGCCTACATCCCCGCCTCAAGAGCCGACCCTGGCCAGGAACTGGTGGAACGGAGAGCAAATCCCATGTGCCCCCAGTGGGACCCTCCAGCGGGCGTGAGAACGGGACGAGACGGGACGGAGCGGGGAACGATTCGGTGTGAGAGCAAGGCGTTAGAACGTGTTTCGATAGGCGCCAAGCTTGACAGGCCGCTCCTCGGGCCGGGGAACTTCTGGCCTCCTACCGAAACACGCTCTACGGGAACGAGAGCACCGTGAGGTACGCGTCCGTGGCCCGGACACGGCACAGAACCTGGATGGCGATGGCGCGTGCGTTCATCCTTCCCTCCCCGTACCACACTTCCCCTGCCCCGCGCGCCCTACCTGCCCATCAACCGCTCCAGCCCGGACAAGGCCATGCGCTCCATTGTCATTCCAGCGCCTCCCGAGCTCGTCACAGGGAGTCATCTCCCGGTCAACCTGGCGATCCAGCGACGTGTCGCGTCGCTTTCTTGCATGTTCTTCATCAACGGCTCGAAGCGCCCTGCTCGAATCAACTCCACCAGTCGCTCATCCCGTGCGAGAACTTCGGCCATATCCCAGGGGAACGTCAGCTCCCTCTCCCCCGACTTCTGATAGCGCGGATGTGCGACCAGCGCTTCCAGATAGTGTGAGTAACTGTCGAAGAAGCGGTCCACGTTCGATGCCACGGGCAGGACGTGAGCATCAGGCTCATAGGTATCCACCTCTATCACGGGCTGTCTTCCTGATGCATCCGCGAGGCTCGGCACGGTGGCATAGGTATAGATATCACCGCCGAAAACAATCACGGGCTCCCCCAGCTCTTCCCACCAGTTTTCCCGCCACCACCTGTTGTTCTCCTCGAGTTTGTGTACCTGGTCATCCGACCGGTCGAGGGTCCACCCTACTCCTATCAATTCCGTGGCGAAGGCCGCGTAACCCAGGCGCGCATAGACATCTGCCAGAACCGGGTCGAAGGGGAGCCCCTCCAAGGAGCATCCAGCACGCAGCGGTTCGCGGGCAGGCGGCAAGGTCTCCACGCGCAGGTTCAATCGCAGGCAGGTATCAAACAGCCGCTCCAATCCAGGCAGGGACATGAGCGTCTCCATCGTTCTCTCCTGTCTATTCGAGGCCAGGGAATCGGCTCCGCAACTCGCGCAACGCGGCCTCCCTCGCATCGTCCACGGTCTTCACCACTCCAGGAGGCTCATCGGCGCGGTGGTACCAGGGCTCGAAATGCCTATCAATGATTTCAGCTGCTCGCCTGGCTTCATCCGTTGTCGGGTTGGGGCGAGCGGTTCGGAACCTCCCCCATAGAGAGTTGACTCTTTTATGGACGTGCTCTTTCAACATCACGAGGTTCTCCCCTGCATTGACGTTCTCATCCGGGAAGAGGTGCGCGTATTGAAGTGGCCGCCGATGGTGGATGGGAAGCTCCTTGCTCTGCTCCTCCAGGATTTTGGCGAACTGCGGGTACAGCCTGGCGTAATATGCACGAGCATCCTTTCGAAGCTCCTTCTTCAGATCGACATCCAGCGGCTCCTGGATGACTTTTTCGAGACGAACGAAGAGGCCCCGCAGCGTCTTGCGCTCGCTGCGACTCAGGGCCTGCTCGCCCTCCAGCAGCACCTTCGACCAGAGTTGCTCGAAGGCTGTCTTCTCTTCCGGCGTCAGCCGTCTGAGCGCGGTGCGCAGCCATCCGGCCACCACCTCGGGCTCGCGCCCCAGCGCCTTCGTCACCCACTCCAGTCCCTCCGTCGCGAAGAAGCCCAGGCCCTTGGCGATGATTCCCAACGCGAACCACAGCGCCAGCTCCTCCACGCCCCGCTGCGCCAGCCAGGCCGAGCCCTCCACCACCCCCTCCCGCCAGCGCAGCAGGGTGGCCTCGTGCATGGACAGGTACCAGCTCTGCCCAGGCTGAGGCGGCGGGCGCTCCACCTTCGCGGACTCCACCCGGCCTCGTGCCCGCGTCTCTCCCAGCCGGTGCTCGGCCCACAGCACCACGCGCACCGTGCGCGGGCCCAGCCCCTCGGTGAAGGGCAGCAGCACCTGGACGAGGTGCCCCGCGACCTCGGGTGACAGCGCAACGGGGCTCCCTCCTGGCCCCTCGCGCGTGCGCCGCACCTCCCGCAGCTCCCCACCGGCGAGCCGGCCGTCCTCCAGCCGCACCTCGAGCACCACCCGCGCCGCGCCACCCACTGGTACCTGCACGGCACGAATCCACTTGCCGGCCAGCTCGTGGAAGGTGAGGAAGTTTGCGGCCGGAGTACCCGGCATGCGCACCGGCAGTCTCCTGGCCTCAGAAGGCCGGGCGTCCGTGCGTGAGGCGTCGTAGTCCACCGCCCAACGCGCCTCCTCACGCCTCAGCCGCAACACCACCTCCCCCGTTCGCCCTCCCGCGTACTGGGTGAGGACGAGGCGCAGCACCCGCTCCAGCTCCTCCACTGGACGCCCCACCCCCTCGCCGCCACGCCCCTCCTCGTAGCCCACCAGCGTCAGCGCGCCCCCCTCCACCCAGAAGGTGAAGGCCAGCACCGCCCCCACCTCCTCCACCCCGCTGCACAG
>NZ_DBNGVP010000022.1:0-146620 GCF_057119385.1 Archangium sp.
CCAGCCCCGGCCGCCAGTCCCCCGGGCGGATGAGGAGCGTGCCCGGGTAGTACCAGGAGGCGTAGCCCTCGGGGCTCTCGAGCGGCTGGGGAGCTCCGGGGGTGGTGTTGAATTCGGCGCTGTAGCCGCGCCAGCGCCCGTCCTTCCCGGGGAGGATGACGCGCGGGGTGCCGCGGGGAGCGTTGCGCACCCGCAGCTCCGCCCGCTCCAGCGACGTCTCCTCGGTGAGCAGCAATTGGGTGCGGACCTGGACGCTGGAGCCGTCGGACGAATAGAAGCGGCCCACCACGCTGCCCGGAGCCAGGACGGGCGAGCCATCCATGACGAGGTAGCTCGTCTGGAAGCGCGTGGAGCGCAGGGCGACGGCCTTGCGCAGGGGCTCGGCGGCTTCGCCCAGGGAGGGCCAGTCCGCGTCCCGCCAGGGGCCGAGCGCCTGGAGGTAGCGGTCGAAGTAGCTCTGCCCGGCCTCGTCCGGAATGTCCGAGCGCTGGGCCCAGCGCAGGCCGCGCTCCACCAGCGCGGCGGCCGCGGCCCTGTCCAGGGAGGCCGCCGAGAGCTGGGCACGGCTCCAGGCGGCATCCGCCTCCAACCGTGCCTCCAGGGCACCGCGCATGGCGGCGAGCAACCCTGGCACGAGCGCTGGCGGGTGGCGTACGCGCACACAGACCGGGAAGCCCTCCAGAGCGCTGGAGGGAGGCGCACGGGGCTCGAGGTCGAAAGCGCCCGCCGCCGCGGCCTCCCCGAAGAGGCGCGAGGCGATGTCCTCACGCGAGGCGTACCCGGCCACCCACAGCAATTCCGGCCATTCCGGGTCCACCTGCACGGGGAAGGAAGTCTCCTGGGCCGGGAGGAAGGTGAGCGCGCTGTCCTCCCCGTCCTCCGGCGTGTCCTCCCGCTCCCCTTCAACCCACTCGTCCTCCAGCCACTCGGGTGGAATGTCCTCCACGGGCGGGAGGCGCCAGGTGAGCTCCAGGGCGGGCGTGTCCCGATAGTCCCAGCCCCACTCATAGGTGAGGGTGAGCATGGCCCCGGCGCCCATGCCCTCCGGGACGTCTACTTCCACCTCTTCCCGGCCTGGCTCGCGGCTCACCACCCGCGGCAGCGGCGCGGGCGGGTAGCCCCTGCGTGGCTCCACTCGCAGCCGCGAGCCCTCGCCCCAGAGGAGCTCGCCCGCGGCGAGGACTTCATCACCTGCCTCCACCACGAGGAATCCCGGGTCCATCACCTGGAGGGAGAGCACGTCCCTCTTCCAATCTTCCACGCGGGGGCCAGGGGCCTTGGCTCGCGCATGCGCCTTGGCCGAGAGAGCTACCCGCTCTCGTCTCGGCTCTTCGCCGGCCGCGCTCATGCTGGCGACGAAGCAGCTTGCGAGCAAGAGGACCTGGAGTCCTCTGGCCCAATGTGGCTGGCGCCTGTTCCCTCCCTTTCCCTCCTTCTGCTTCCCCCCGCTGTGCGCCGAAACCACTGGCTCCGAGCCGGTGCTGGCCTTCCCAGGTGTCGATGCTCCGAAGCCGGGACTCGAGTCGGCCAGGGGGATGCCTGCGCGCACCGGAGGCAAAACCGCCAGTGCTGGGGGCGGCCGTGCGCACGCGGTGGATGCATCACCACGACGGGTGGACATGCTGCACCTCCTCACCTGGACGAGTCGGAAAGGGACACGGGATGCGTGAGGCACGCCGTGGCGAGGCTCTTGCCCGGGCGGAGAAGCCCCCGCCCCAGTGCGTCAGCGCCGTCAGGAATGTGCCGAGGCTGTCCCCGTCAGGGCGTTTCCGGGCGGCGAGTGCGTGGTCCTTCGCCATCCAGGGGCCCCTTGAACGACAACCGACCGGGAAGATAGTCCGAGGCACTGACTACCCGGAAGAAGGTTGGGACTGATTCGAGGCGCAGTTCCACCCTCTCAACTCCGGCTTTCAGCGGAGCTTGGGTTCGGATTCAACCTGGGCGCCCCCCTGTGGCTTCGCCCCTTTCCAGCCATGTGGAACACCGATTCCGGGCAAGTGGAACGCACCCGGCAGGGGACGAGGGGGGCAAGAAACCCTCCCCAGGTGTACGCGCCCAGGCGGGCCTTCCCGGAGGAGCCCCTGCCCGCGACAGCCAGATGCGTGCGCATGGGCGGTTTGGGCGCGGGGAGACGGGCCCGTTGCTCGACACGGGTAGACGTCTCCCACCGGGGCACTGGTAGACGTCTACCACTCAAGGCGCACATTGATATACATGTGGCTACATGACTGGTAGACGTCTACCAGTCAAGCCCACCCCCAGTGGCATTCACGGGGGCTTGGGAGGGGGTGTGTCCACCGCGTGGACGGGCGCGACAGGCTCCGGACGATTTCCATCGGGTGTCCCGCACGCCTCGAGCCGTCATGTAGGCTGGCCCACCTCGGAGGTGGTGTGCATGAGCGAGGCGAGCGCGCGCAGCGGTGAGCAGGAGCAGCAGCGGCCAGGGGTGCTGGAGTCCCAGGAGGAGGAGTCCTCTGCCTGGCGGCCCCGGCCGGGCCTGGTGGTGGCCGGCTACACGTTGGAGGCGCGCCTGGGCACCGGCGGCCAGGGCACCGTGTTCCGCGCCTCGCGCGGGGGCGTGCTGTACGCGGTGAAGTTCCTCTTCCTGCCGCGCGCGGCGCGCTGGGCCTGGCGCGAGCGCGACGTGCTGGTGAAGCTCAGCCACGCGGGCGGCCTGCCCCTGGTGCACGAGGGCGTGTGGCCCGAGCACCACCCCTTCTACTTCTTCCTCGTCATGCCCCTGGTGCGTGGGCTGCCGCTGGACGTGTGGACGCGCGTGCACAACCCCTGTGCCCTCGAGGTGGCACAACTCTTCGGCCAGGGCGCGCGCCAGCTGGCGGTGGTGCACGCGGCCGGCGTGGTGCACCGGGACGTCAAAGGCGCCAATCTGCTGGTGCATGGCGAAGGGCAGGTGGTGCTGGTGGACTACGGCGTGGCCACCTACGAGGACGCTCCCAGGCTGACGGGCGCATTTCCCCCGGGCACCTGGTCCTATCTCAGCCCCCGGGTGTGGCGCGCCTGGCGCGGCCTTGAGGACTCGCGCGCCTGTCCGGGCGACGACGTGTGGGCGCTGGGCGTGGAGCTCTACCTCACGCTCACGGGCAGGCTGCCCTTCCCGGGCCGCGAGGGCGAGCTGGTGCATGCCGTGCTGCACGAGGAGCCCCCGGTGCCGCACGTGTCCAACCCCCGGGTGCCACCGGCGTTGGGCGAGGTGTGCTGGCGCATGCTGCGCAAGGCGCCCGAGGAGCGCTACGCGGACGCGCTCGCGGTGGAGGGGGCCATTTCGCAAGCGTTGAAGGAGGCGGACGAGACGTGGCGGGAGCCGCTGTGCGAGGCCTGGGGGCCGCACCACGCCACCACCGTGCTCGAGGGCGACATGTGGCGCGGGGGAGACGTGCTGGCCCTCTATGAGCGGCGGGCCTCCTACGCCCGGGTGCCGGTGCGAGGCAAACCGCGTGCGCCCGACGAGGTGTCCACCCTGCTCGCGCATGCGCCGCCCGAGGCGCTCCCCGTGGGCACGGCGCCCGTGGAGCCGCCCGGGCCGCTGCCCGCGCAACGGGAAGCACCCGAGGTGGCGGTGCCCCAGTCGGCTTCGACGGAGGCCGTACCGCTCGCCGTGTCCGAGGAGAAGCCCGAGGTGACACCCGGAGTAGCCGTGCCCCCGGTGGCGGCGGAAGAATCCATGCCGCTCGCGGGATCCGAGGTGCCGCCAGCGGCGGACGAGGCTCCGGCGGTGCCGCCAGCGGTGGACGAGGCTCCGGTGGCCGCGCGGGCTCGGCAAGCCACGCGGCCCGCTGCACGCTCGCGCCGGGCGCTGCTGGCCGCCAGTTCGGTGCTCGTGCTGGGCCTGGGGCTGTGGCTCGCCGTGCGCCCTTCGCCCCCCGCCGCCGTGCGTACCGCGTCACCGGTGGAGACACCTCGCGCCAGCCTACCCGAGGAGTTCCTTCCTAACGCCCTGGCGGGGGAAGGCCAGGAAGTGGCGCCGCCGTGGAAGCGGCCAGAAGGTGACGGCGGCGCGACGCCCCCTGGGGCGGCAACCCCCGCGCCCGTCGCCCGTGCGACGCTGCCCCCAGAGACGCGCGTGAAGACTCCATCGAAGGAAGCCAAGACCCCCACCCTCCCGAAGCAGACGGGCTCCACGGCCACGAAGGTGGGCGCGGCCGTGCTCGGCTGCGCCCTGGCCACCGGCTGCCCCAGCCCCGCCACCACCGCCACCGTACTGCCCAAGCCCCCGCTGCCCCCTCCCGCCGAGTGCCCCCCCGGTGCGCAGCAGGCCATGAAGGAACTGGAGCTCACGGATCACTACGGCCTCGTCGAGATTCACCCGTTTCAGGGGATAACGCACACCGTGAGGCCGGGGCCGGTGACAATCCGTGTGGCGGGCCATGGCGGTTGGGGCAAGCTGCCGACAAACACCCTGTTCACCGGCCAGTTGCTCTTCGGCGAGCGGGTGCAGGCGCGCCTCTCCCAGGCGTACACCCCCGAGGGCCAGGCCTATCCGGTGTGCCTGGAGCTGAGGTCCGGGCGGTACTGGGGCTGGGAGAAGCTGGAGGGCAGTGGCCAGGACACCGCCGTCGTCCGCAGCGGCGGGTCTCTGTATCCGGTGAAACGCTTCGGCGAGGCGTCGCGGTACGAGGACCAATAGACGCCGCGTTTCGACTGACAGGAGGGGCCGACTTCCGAGGACCTGCTAGTGTGGGCCACTCTGGAGGTCACCCCCATGTCCACACTGCTCGCCGCCCCCCTGCTGCTCGCGCTCCTCGTGTCCACGCCCGCCGCGCCCCACGGGGAGGAATGGGATACGCCGGGCGCACGCCACCTGGAACTGACGGCGGAGAACGCCGACGTGCAGCACCCGGTGCGCATCCGCCCCCATGAGTCCACCACGCTGGTGTTCGACACGCCGCTGCAACCCGGTGGCGTGCGGGTGGAGGACGGGCAGGGGGTGAAGGTGGCGGTGAGCGAGGCCGAGGGCGTGGTGCTGCTGCTGCCCACGCGGGCGCCGCCGCTGGACAGGCCGCCGCGGGTGACGGTGCGCTTCGCGGACGGGCAGGTGCCCGGCGGCGTCACCTTCCGGCTGGTGGAGGACGTGCTGCGGGCCGAGCACCAGGTGCGGGTGTACCGCCAGCCCCGCTCGGGGGAGTCGTTGCAGCTGGAGTCCCGGCAACAGCGCGAGCGGGCCGAGTGGTGCGAGGCCGCGCTGGCACAGGAGCGTGCCCGTCCGCCGGGGCCGTGTTCCGGAAGTCTCCAGGGACTGCTGGAGGCCGGGCTGGTGGGGGAGGGGCTGGGCATCCTGGCGCGCGAGCTCATGAGCAGCCTCTCCTCGCGTCCCGGAGCGCCGCTCATGGTGACAGAGGCCTGGAGCTACCGCGCCGAGGCACGGCAGCAGGTGGCGGTGGAGCTGAACGTGAAGAACACGAGTGCCCTGGCCTGGACGACGGAGGGGGCGGAGCTCGTCAGCACGGAAGGCGTCCGGCTGCGGGTGACGCGGGTGTGGCAATCCGGGCCCCTGTTGCCGGAAGGGCAGGTGCGGCTCGTGGTGGAGGCGGAGGCGCCGGAGAAGAAGCAGTTACAAAGCACCTTCCTGCTGAAGCTGGGCGAGGCGGGCGGAGCGCGCACCTTCACCGTGCGCGGCGTGGCCTTCCCTTGAAATATCCTGGCAGTGGTCCCGCGACATGCCGCGACTGGATACAACCGGTGCGAGCTCGGAGCCGTCTCCGGAATGGGACGCGAAGAGGGGACTATGACACCCGCGCAAATGCCCTAGAGTGCGCCGCCGTGGAAAGGCGACTCGAAGGCATCCGTATCCTGGTGACGCGACCCCGTGAACGCTCGGAGGAGCTG
The DNA here is from genome assembly GCF_057119385.1 of Archangium sp. NCBI lineage: Bacteria > Pseudomonadati > Myxococcota > Myxococcia > Myxococcales > Archangiaceae > Archangium > Archangium sp. Next base: position 5,845 of record NZ_DBNGVP010000022.1, read on the forward strand.
TGCTTCCTCCTGGAGGACGAGGGCGCGGAAGTCCTGCATGTACCGTTGCTGGAGCTGCTGCCTCCAGAGGACCCCCGTCCGCTGATGGCGGCCGCGGAGTCCATCCAGCGCTACAAGTGGGTGGTGTTCGCGAGCCCCTCGGCGGTGGAGGCGCTCATGGAGGCGCTGCGCGAGGCGGGCACGGTGGATGTGCTGCCGCGGGTGCGCGTCGCCGTGGTGGGGCCGCGTACCGCGCGCACCGTGGAAGGCTACGGGCTGAACGTGGCCGTCGAGTCCCCCGAGGGCACGGGCGCCGCGCTCTACGAGGTGATGCGCCCGGGATTGGATCCGGAGGACGAGGTGCTGCTGCCGGCCGCGGAGGAGGGCCGCCGCGAGCTGGAGGACGCGCTGCGCGAGCACGGCGCCCGGGTGACGCGGGTGACGGCGTACCGCTCCCGGCCCGCGCCCCTGCCGCCCGAGGCCCAGGCACTGCTCGAGTCCTCGCCGCCCCACGTGGCGCTGTTCGCCTCGCCGCGCACCGCGGAGGCCTTCGTGGATGCGGTGGGGCGTGAGCGGCTCGGGGCGGCCCGGCTGGTGGCCATCGGGCCCACCACGGCGGCGGCGCTGACGCACCTGGGGCTGCCGGTGGCCTCGGTGGCCGAGCGGCCCACCCCCGAGGCGCTGGTCGAGGCCACCGTCCGGGCCATTCGCGGGTAGACTGTCGCCCTCGGGGGGGACGGCTTCCGTCCTCGACTCGCCGGAATGGCCCGGCGCCCCCCTGTTGTTCTTCGTGGCCGCAAGGAGACGACGTTGCCAGCGCCCGTGACCCCGCCTGCTGCCCCGCCGAGCCGGAGCAAGACCGACTTCTCCCTCGCCTTCGTGCTCGAGGCGCTCGTCGCGCAGCGGGTGCTCACCGCCGACCAGGCGCAGAACATCGCCACCCGCGAGGCCGCCGCCCGCGCCCGCGTCCTCAAGAACAAGAACATCGTCGGCACGGACGCCGCCCGCTACGACGTCTCCCCGGTGGAGATCGTCGCCGCCTTCCAGGTGCCCCTGGCCGATGGCCGCGGCGCGCTCGACGAGGACCGCGTCACCGAGCTCGTCGCCCGGGCCGGGGGTCTGCCCTACAAGAAGATCGATCCGCTCAAGCTGGACATGGCCCTGGCCACCCGCACCGTGTCCCGCCCCTTCGCGCACAAGCACGTGCTGCTGCCGCTGGAGAAGGCCCAGGACGGCCGGCTGGTGGTGGCCGTGGCCAACCCCTTCGACAAGGAGCTCTTCGAGAGCATCCACGTCCTCACCGGCATGCCCATCGAGCCGGTGTTCTCCTCGAAGACGGACATCCTCAAGGCCATCGCGGACGTCTACGGCTTCAAGCGCACGCTGGCCAAGGCCGCGGACGACTTCACCACCAACGCCCACAACTCGCCGCAGGTCAGCAACTTCGAGCAGCTCGTCACGCTCAGCGGCCGCCAGGAGCTGGACGCGGCGGATCAGCCCGTGGTGCAGGCCGTGGACTACATGCTGCGCTACGCCTTCGACAACCGGGCCTCGGATATCCACATCGAGCCCAAGCGCAACACCTCCCTGGTGCGCCTGCGCATCGACGGCGTGCTGCACCCCGTGTACACGCTGCCCGCCGGTGTGCATCCGCCCATCGTCTCGCGCGTGAAGACGCTCGCGCGCATCGACATCTCCGAGAAGCGCAAGCCCCAGGACGGCCGCATCAAGACCGAGCGCGATGGCCGCGAGGTGGAGCTCCGCGTCTCCACGCTCCCCACCGCCTTCGGCGAGAAGGTGGTCATCCGTGTCTTCGATCCCGAGACGCTGGTGCAGGACATCGCCCAGCTCGGCTTCGACCCGGACGAGAAGCGCGTCTTCGAGTCGTGGATCGATCAGCCCCACGGCATCATCCTCGTCACCGGCCCCACGGGCAGCGGCAAGACGACGACGCTCTACTCGGCGCTGAAGGCAGTGGCGGGCCCGGACGTGAACGTCGTCACCATCGAAGATCCCATCGAAATGGTGTGGGACGGCTTCAACCAGGTGCAGGTGCAGCCCAAGGTGGGGCTGGACTTCGCCAACGCGCTGCGCAGCATCCTGCGCCAGGATCCGGACGTCATCATGGTGGGCGAAATCCGTGACGCGGAGACGGCGGAGAACGCCGTGCAGGCCGCGCTCACGGGCCACCTGGTGCTCTCCACGCTGCACACCAACGACGCCATCGGCGCGGTGGCGCGCTTGAAGGACCTGGGCGTGCCGCCCTTCCTGCTGGCGCAGAGCCTCATCGGCATGATGGCCCAGCGTCTGTTGCGGCGCGTGTGCCCCCACTGCGCGCAGCCCACGACCCTCACGCCGGACGAGCTGACCCTGCTGGGCGCGCCGATTCCGCTGCTGCCCGGTGGGGTGAACATCGTCAAGGGCGCCGGGTGTCCGCGCTGCCGCGGCACCGGCTACTGGGGCCGCACGGGTGCCTTCGAGATTGTCAATCTGAACAACGATCTGCGCGAGCAGATCTCCCGGGGCGGTAATCATCAGCAGATGCTGGACGCGGCGCGCCGGGGCGGCACGCGCACCCTGCGCGAGGCGGCGGTGCGCAAGCTGGCCATGGGCCTCACCTCCTTCGACGAGGTGGTGCGCATGACGTCCGTGGCCTGATCGGCGGCCCTGAAGGGAGCCGGTGCAATCACCAGGCGCCCGGCCCGTTCTTTGTCGTGTAGCCCACGGACCGGGGGGCCGAGGGGTTTTCCGGAATACTGGCATGGCCGTGGGGTTACGCTCTGGATGCGCGGTGACCTTCACTCAGAGGAAGAGCCATGGCGGGAGGAAAGACCGGAATGACGCGACGTGACTTCGTCGGCTACGGCACGACGGCATTGGCGATGGCGGGAGCGGGTGAGCTGTTGTCTGGCTGTGCGACGGCACAGCGGGCGGGCGGTGGACCCGGTGGCGGCTCGGATGGGCCCTCGCAGTCCATTGGCTACTTCGCCCGCTTCGGGGTCGACGAGACCCTCATCCGCGAGACGCTGGCCGCCGCCCTGTCGCGAGGCGGCGACTACAGCGACCTCTTCTTCCAGCACCGGGTGTCCACCTCCATGGCGCTCGAGGACGGCGCGGTGAACAAGGCGTTCACCACCGTGGAGCTCGGCGTGGGCGTGCGCGTCATCAAGGGTGACCAGACGGGCTACGCGTACACCGAGGAGCTCACGCTGGACGCGATGCGCAGCGCCGCCCGCACCGCTGCGGCCATCGCCGATGGGCCCTCGCGGCCCGGCCCCCAGCGCCTCCACGTCTACAAGGACATTCCGCAGCGCTACGTGCTCAAGATGGGCTGGGACGCCGTCCGCCCCGAGCAGAAGCTGCCCATCCTCGAGGGGCTGAACGCGGCGGCCTTCAAGGCGGACAAGCGCGTCTCCAAGGTGACGCTGTCGTTCTCGGATGAGCACGGCGCGGTGCTCGTGGCCGACAGCAACGGCCGGCTCGTCGAGGACGTGCAGCCGATGACGAGCCTCTACCTGTCGTGCGTGGCCGAGCAGAACGGCAAGCGCGAGCAGAACACCTACGGTGTCGCCGGCCGCGCGGGCCTGGACTTCTACTCGCCCGAGCGGCTGGACCGCATGGTGCGCGAGGCGGTGGGCCGCACCACCATCCTCTTCGAGGCCATCCAGCCTCCCGCCGGTGAGCTGCCGGTGGTGCTCGCGGCGGGCTCGTCCGGCATCCTCCTGCACGAGGCCATCGGCCACGGCATGGAGGCGGACTTCAACCGCAAGGGCACGTCCATCTACGCGGACAAGCTCAACAAGCCCATCGCGCACCCCTTCGTGAACATCGTGGACGACGGCACCAACGAGTACGCGCGGGGCGCCATCAACGTTGACGACGAGGGCAACGAGCCCGGCAAGACGATGCTCGTGGAGAACGGCGTCCTCACCACGTACCTGCACGACTCCATTTCGGCGAAGCACTACAAGGTGAAGCCCACGGGCAACGGCCGCCGCGAGAGCTACCGCTACGCGCCGCTGCCGCGCATGCGCTCCACGTACATGCTCCCGGGCCCCCACAAGCACGATGAGATCATCGCCTCGGTGAAGAAGGGCATCTACTGCACCAACTTCACCAACGGGCAGGTGAACATCGGCGCGGGTGACTTCACCTTCTACGTGAAGAACGGCTACCTCATCGAGGATGGCAAGCTGACGCGGCCCATCAAGGACGTGAACATCATCGGCAACGGGCCGAAGGTGCTCGAGAAGGTGGACATGGTGGCCGATGACCTCGTCATCGACGAGGGGGGCTGGACGTGCGGCAAGGACGGGCAGGGGGTGCCGGTGTCGCAGGGCATTCCGACGGTCCGGGTCGCGTCGATCACCGTGGGCGGACGCAACGCTTGAGGGAGGCGGGCATGAGCACGACGAACACCACGAATCTGGCGGATGTCGCGCGGCAGGCGGTGGACCTGGCGCGTCAGAAGGGCGCTTCCGAGGCGGCGGCCACGGCCAACCGCACGCGCGATGTGGAGATGCAGTGGCGCGATGGCCGGCTGGACAAGGTCTCCGAGGCCACCACGCGAGGCCTGTCCCTGCAGCTCTACGTCGATGGGCGTTACTCCGCGGTGGCCACGAGCGATCTGCGGCCGGAGGCGCTGGAGCGCTTCATCACGGACTCCATCGCGATGACGCGCGTGCTGGCGCGTGACGAGCACCGCCGGCTGCCGGAGCCCGAGCTCTACGCGGGCCGGAGCGCGGTGGACCTGGCCATCGAGGATCCGCGCCAGACGGCGCTCACCGCGGATGAGCGTCAGCGCTTCGTCCGGGAGCTCGAGGCGGGGGCGCGCGAGGTGGACAAGAAGGGCGCCATCCTGTCCGTCACCACGGCCTTCGGGGACACGCTCCGGGAGATGTTCCGGGTGAGCTCGAACGGCTTCGAGGGCGGGCTGCGCGGGACGCAGTTCGTCGCCTCGGCGCAGGTGAGCGCGCAGGATCCGGACGGGCGCCGGCCGGAGGAGAGCGACTTCGCGGTGGCGCGCTTCTTCGAGGACCTGCCCGAGGCGGCCGCCCTGGGCCGCCGTGCCGGAGAGCGGGCCCTGGGCCGCATCGGCTCGACGAAGGGCGCGTCGGCGGTGATGACCATGGCCGTGGACAACCGGGCCGCGGGCCGGCTCGTGTCGATGCTGCTGGGGCCCATGTCGGGCGGCGCCATCCAGCAGAAGCGCTCCTTCCTGGATGGGAAGCTCGGCCAGCCGGTGGGCAGCGGGCTGCTCGTGCTCACCGACGAGCCGCACGTGAAGCGGGGCCTCGGCTCGCGCCTGTTCGACGGCGAGGGGATTACGGCCCGGCCCATGCCGCTGTTCGAGGGGGGCGTGCTCCGCACGTACTTCATCGACACCTACTACGGCCGCAAGCTCCAGGCGCGTCCGACGTCGGGCAGCGCGTCCAACCTCTCCTGGAAGCTCGGGGGCAAGGGGCGGGCGGAGATGCTCGCGGACCTGAAGGAAGGGGTGCTCGTGACGGGCTTCCTCGGAGGCAACTCCAACCCCGTCACCGGTGACTTCTCGCTCGGCGTGCAGGGCTTCCGCGTGCGCGGCGGGAAGGTGGCCGAGCCCATCGGCGAGATGAACATCTCCGGCAACCAGTTGGATTTGTGGAAGCGGCTCGTCGCGGTGGGGAACGATCCCTACGTCAACAGCGCGATGCGCACGCCCACCCTCGTCTTCGAGGGCGTGCAGTTCGCGGGCGTGTAGCCGCGGGGCTGTGAGGTGAGGGTGCCCGCTCCCCGGTGGATGGCCGGGGAGCGGCGTGTGCCCACGGCTCAAGCGGGCTCGATGAAGTTGAGCCGGTAGCCGTCGGGATCCGTGACGATGATCTCCCGGGTGAACCAAGGCTGCACGGTGGGGCCCTCGACATGAGCGCCCAGTGCGCGGGCGCGCGAGGCCACCTCCTCGAGGTCCACGGCGCCGATGCGGAAGCCCAGCAGCACGCCGAGCCCTCGCTGGCCCTCGAGCTTCACCATGGGAGGCAGGGTGACCAGGTACACCTCCGCCTGCTTCTCCCACTGCAGGTGGATGAAGGGCGGAGCGGCCTGGGTCCGTTTGAAGCCGAGCGCCTCGTAGAACTTCGCCGAGCGCTCGGGATCGGACACGAGCACCTTCACGAAGGACGACAACAGCTGATCGCTATCCATACGCGCGGTCTGTAACACGAGGCCGCGTCAGCCGCTCGGGGACATGAAGTCCCCACCCTTCGCGTTGGCTCACCGCAGGGCATGGACCGCCCCAGTGCGCTCTTACCGCGCTTCCTCGCCAGCAGGCTCGCCCTGGGGACGGCCTCCCCTTGGAGGCTCCATCCGCCAGCGGGAGACCCCCACTGCTTGCTGGGTGACCACCATCGGCTCTCGAGACCACCGGGCTTCACCGAGATGAAAGGCTGACTCGGCCTCGAAAAAGCATTCAATCCATCACACATCCTCATCCCCTGGTGCGATGGCAAGGAGTCACTTCCTTGGCCGATAGTACGAGTCACCAGCACGGAGCGGACTGGGCATTGACTGGCACGTCACTGTTCCCTGAGCAGAGAAACAGTCGCTGTGGTCATCATCCGCCTCTCCTTGCCAACGGGAGGGGAGGCAATGATTGCTCAGACTCGCGCCAGCGCTCAGGCCGGTATGGGGGAGGAATCAGGATATGGCAGGGATTGCATCCGAGCGGTCGATCGAGGTGGCCATTGTCGGAGCAGGGCCCGTAGGGCTCACCGCGGCGAATCTGCTGGGGATGCATGGAATCAAGACACTGCTCCTCGAACGAGCCCCCTTGTCGAGCGCCTACCCTCGAGCCACGAACGTGGACGATGAAGCCCTGCGGACGTTCCAGATGTGTGGGCTGGCGGAGCAACAATTGGAAGGCATGCTGGCCAACCCCTACGTGAGGGTTCAGACGGGTTCGGGGGAGGTCGTGGCGGAGATGCGGACGGCGGGGGTGGAGTCTCTTGGTTTTCCTCGCGTATGCACCATGCTCCAACCGCTCATGGAGGAGCACCTGCGCATGGGGTTGGGGCGCCATCCCTGCGTGGAACTCCGGTCCGGGCACATGGTGACGTCCGTGAGCCAGACCAGCGGACGCGCCAGCCTCCGGGTACAAGGTCCCCAAGGGGAGAACTACACCGTCGAAGCGGACTTCGTGCTGGGTTGCGATGGCGGCCGGAGCACCGTGCGCAAGGCATGCGACATCCCATTGCGTGGCGCGTCCTCCGAGGAGAAGTGGATGCTCATCGAGGCCCGCGCCGAGCCGCAGCCGGAGGGGTGCTTCCGCTTCTTCGGGGCACTCGAACATCCGATGGTGTTCGTTCAGCAGCCCCTGGGTTATCAGCGCTGGTCCATCCGCCTCCGTCCGGAGGATACTGCCGAGCAGTTCGAGCGATTGGACCGGGCGGGCCTCGAGGCGCTCACCGGGCGCTGGCTGGGCGGCCCCCGTCTGGGCGAGGTGTCGCGGTTGCGCACCTACCGGCTCAACACCTGCGTGGCGGAACGCTTCCGGGCTGGTCGCGTCTTCCTGCTCGGTGATTCCGCCCACATGATGCCACCGTTCGCGGGGCAGGGACTGTGCAGCGGACTTCGGGATGCAACCAATCTCTGCTGGAAGCTGGCGCTCGTGCTGCGCGGCGTGGCCGGTACGCGGTTGCTGGATAGCTATGAGTTGGAGCGGATCCCTCACGTCGAGGAGTCGATCTCCGCCACGCAGCGCGTCGGCTGGCTCTTCTTTCCAAATGGCCGGCGGCATGACCTGGTCCGCCGCTCCGTGCTCAAACTGCTCTTCGGGGTGCCACTGCTGCGCGAGCAGTTCGCGAAGCGCTCCCGCGCGTTGCCGGCGCTCCGCCAGGGGCTGTTCGTCGGCCGCGCTCCTGCCGGCACGATGTTCATCCAGCCCCGGGTCCGGCGGGCGGATGGAAGACAAGTGAGGCTGGATGAGGTACTGGGCAGCGGCTTCGCCGCGCTCGGCCTGGGGGTGGATCCAAGGGAGGCCATGGACGAGGCATCGCGGCACGCCTGGGATGAACTGGGAGCACGCACTCTCAAGATCGTCCCGGCGGGACAGGCACCGCTTCGCGGCACGGCTCTTTGTGAGGAAATCCAGGATGTGGATGGGGACCTGACCCGCTGGTTCGCGGAACACGGAGCGCCTATTGCCTTGCTCCGCCCGGACCGTTTCCTGGCGGCGCTCTCCACGCGGCAGCAGGTCCCCTCCGTCATCCGCTCCCTGCACCGTTTGATGGCAGCCACCACCGAGGTTCCATGAAGACAGGCTCGATACGCGTCGATGCTCCCCTTGCGGCCAGAGGCTTTCCCACCTTGATTGATGCCCTGCGGCATCAGGCCCTACGCAATCCAGATGGGGAAGCCTACCTTTTCCTGGAGGACGGCGAGCACGAGGGGCAGCGCCTCACCTTCTCCAGCCTGGAGCGGAGGGCTCGCGCGCTAGGACAGTACCTGTCCCAACAGGTGCCCATCGGCTCTCGTGTCCTGCTGCTGTTGCCCTCGGGATTGGAATTCATCGAGGCCTTCCTGGGATGCCTGTATGCCGGAATGGTCGCCGTGCCCGCGTACCCCCCGGAGCCCGCGAGGGTGAACCGGATGCTGCCGCGGCTCCGCGCCATCATCCAGGATGCCCACTCCTCCTTGGTCCTCACCACCCGCGAGCTCCTGGCGGCGATGGAGCATGTCCAGGTCCCGGAACTGCGGAGCGTTCACTGGCTGGCCCTGGACGAGTTGGACCTGGAGGTGGCCGGAGATTGGACGCCTCCCGCGCTCGACAAGAAAGGACTTGCCTTCCTCCAATACACGTCTGGCTCCACGGCCACGCCCAAGGGCGTACGGGTCAGCCATGCCAATCTGAGCAGCACCCTGGCGGACTCGGACGTGGGACTCGACCACACGCCTCAGAGCGTCATGGTGACATGGCTGCCGGCCTTCCATGACCTGGGGCTCATTTATGGACTGCTCCTGCCCCTGTGGGTGGGCTTCCGCTGTGTCATGTTGCCCCCCGCCAGCTTCCTCCAGCGCCCACTGCGGTGGTTGGAAGCGCTCTCTCGTTACCGTGGCACCCACTCGGCCGCTCCCAACTTCGCCTACGGGCTGTGTGTGGAGAAGAGCACCCCCGAGCAGCGGCGGCGATTGGATCTGTCTTCCTGGCGGGTGACGCTCAATGCCGCGGAGCCCATCCGCCGCGCCACCGAGCAGCGCTTCATGGAGGCCTTTGCTCCCTGCGGATTCCGGCCGGAGACGTTCTGCCACGCCTACGGGCTGGCGGAGTTCACGGTCAAGGTGTCCTCTCAGGCCGCCTGTAGGCTCCCCTCCTTCTGCTGCGTGGATGATGGGGAGCTCAAGGCCCACCGCATCCGCGAGGTGGAGGAGGGCCACCCGGGGGCGCGGTGGATCGCCAGCTGCGGGAGCCCCGCACTGGATACCCGGATTGAGATAGTCCACCCTGAAACGCGCGAGCGATGCCGCCCTGGCGAAGTGGGGGAAATCTGGGTCACCGGCTCCTCGCTGGCTGGTGGCTATTGGCAACAGCCAGAGGAGAGCGCCGCGACCTTCGGTGCCACCCTGGCCAGTACGGGCGAAGGGCCCTTCTTGCGCACGGGAGACCTGGGCTTCTTGAAGGAGGGGGAACTCTTCGTCACCGGACGGCAGAAGGATCTCCTCGTCGTCCGCGGGCGCAATCACTACCCGCAGGATCTGGAGCAGACGGCGGAGGAATGCCATCCGATGCTGCGTTCGGGCTGCTCGGCGGCCTTCGCGGTGGAAGAGGACGGCGAGGAGCACCTGGTGCTCGTGGCCGAGGTCAAGTCCCCCATGCCACAACCAGGGGAGCTGGAGGAGGTACTGGAAGCCATCCACCGTGCAGTGGCCGCACAGCACGAAGTCCATGTCCACACCGTCGTGCTGATTGACGCCCGCACGCTTCCCAAGACGAGCAGTGGAAAGATTCAGCGCCGGGCCTGCAGGTCCGTCTTCCTGGATGGAGGGCTGCGGGAAGCCGCCCGCCGCGTCTTCGCCAGAAGGCCCTGGAGTGAATCCGGGTCTGGCGGCAGGGCGCAGTTCCCCGAAGCAACCCGGGACGAGAGTGCCATCGCCAGCTGGATTGCCGCTCGCCTGTCGCAGTGGATGGATATCCCACTGCACGAAGTGGACACCCAACGCGCGCTCCTGGACTACGGGATGGATTCGGAGCAGGCGCTGGAGCTCACGGCGGATCTGGGCTCGTGGCTCGGCCGGAAGGTGCCAGCCACCGCCGTCTACGTCCATCCCACCATCCATGCGCTGGCCGTGCATCTCGCCGGAGCACACGAAAAGCCGTAGCCACTTGCCGGTGTTCCGCTGGAGAGCGGCTCGGCCTGAACCCCTGGACATTCATTACAAACGAGGAGCGCTGCACATGAGGAGAGTCGTCGTGACAGGAGTGGGTCCCGTGACCGCGGCCGGAATCGGCTCCGCTTTCTGGGAGAATATTCTGGGCAATCGTAGCCATGTCACCCGGAACAAGCTGTTCACTCCCTCTCCAGGGCAGGCCACGGCAGCGGCGAGCTTCAACCTGGAGGAGGTGGTGTCCACGGCAAGCCGGGTGCCGCATTGGAAGACCGTCGAGCACAGGCTGAAGAGGCTGGAAAACCGGGATCTGCACTTCCTCCCCAACCGCACCATCTACTCGGTACTGGCGGCCACGCAGCTCGCCCTCGAGGACTCCGGGCTGGACGAGCAGTTGCTGGAGGCGAACCGGGAGAACATTGGCAGCATCGTCGGTAACACCTGTGGTGATTCCGCCAACATCTTCGACGGCAAGCCTTCCACCATGTACACGGCGCTCAACCCCGCGCATGGACCCGCGGGCGCCATCAGCATGGCCTTTGGCTTCAATGGCGCCGCTCAGGGCGCGGCGGCGGCGTGTGCCTCGGGCAACATCGCCATCATCAATGCCGTGGAGAAGATTCTCCTGGGACGCACCCCTCTGATGCTGGCGGGCGGCACTTCGGCGGTCATCCACCAAGATGTCGGCTGGGAGTCCTACAACCGGCTGGGCGTCCTGGTGCAGAAGGACGTCCCCCCCGAGTTGCTGTACAGCTCCTGCGATCAAGACAGTGATGGCTTCGTGCTCGGGGAGGGCGCCGGCATGCTGGTCCTGGAGGAGTTGGAGCACGCGCTCGCACGCAAGGCTCGCATCTATGCGGAGGTGCTCAGCTACTCCCAACGCATGTTCCCCACGCGGATGATGGTGGATGTTGACGAGCATGGCTATTCATACGTCATCCAAGAGGTCTTGCATCGCGCTGGCCTGGAGCCCCGGGATCTCGGCAACCAGTTGCTGTATCTCAACCTGCATGGGACGGGGACGAAGCAGGGTGACAACGCCGAGCTCACCGCCATTCGCAACACCTTTGACGCCTCCCAGCTTGGAACCTCTGTCTTCGCGTCGAGCACCAAGCCGGCCTACGGCCACACCCAGGAGTCTTCCGCAGCCATCGAATCCATCATCTGCGCGCTCTCGCTGCACCATGGCGTGATGCCCGGCAGCCCGAACCTCAAGAATCCGATTCACCCGGGTGGGTTCCTGCTGCAGAAGCCAAAGCAACTCGACTATCCGCTCGCCCTGAACCTGGCGGCGGGTTTCGCCGGGTATCACACCGCCGTCCTCTTCAAGAAGTACACGTGATCAGGCCGGGTGAATCAGGGGCGGGGGTTGACCGCCTCCTGTCTGGCCCGGGTGGGTTTGGAACTCGAGCGCGCCTCCCAGCCCGTTGCGCGCGAGCGGGCCGCGAGTTCCGCGCTGGACCGCGGGGCCCCTCCCTGGGCGCCGTCATCCGTGTTGGACATTCAGTGCATCGAGGTCTCGATCGTGAAACCGTCCAGGACGCCACTCTTCGCCGGGCTCGCCGCCGTGGGATTGGCCGCCGCCGTACTGCCTCTTTCCGGATGTGAGGCGGACTCCGCATCACCTCCCGCTCCGGTCACCACGCAGCGCCTGCCCTCGGTGACAATGACCACGGCGCGCGCCGTGCGGGCCACGCCGCGCGAGGAGGTGACGGGCACGCTCTTTCCCTCCCAGGGGCTCCAGCTGGGCTTCGAGGTGGGCGGCCGGTTGGAGAAGCTGCGGGTGAAGAAGGGGGACCAGGTGCGGGCGGGCCAGGTTCTGGCCCGGCTCAATGTGGAGATCTCCGACGCGCAGGTGACGCAGGCCCTGGCCACCGTGGCCGCCGCCGAGGTGGCCGCCTCCATGGCCATCGACGTGGCCGGGCGCAACATGAAGCTGCAGGAGGCGGGGAGCGTGAGCGACCTGGAGAACCGCACCGCGTCCACTCAGGCGAGGCAGGCCGATGCCCAGCTCCTCGCGGCCCGGGCGCAACTCTCCCAGGCGCGGAGTGGCCGCCGTAGGCATGACCTCGAGGCGCCCTTCGCTGGCACCGTCATCGACGCGCCCGAGCAGGTGGGCGCCATCGTGGGGCCCGGCGTGCCCCTCTTCTCGGTGGAGAACCTGGACAACCTGCTGCTGAAGACGACGGTGGCCGAGCCGGCTCTCGCCTGGCTCAAACCGGGGACCCGGGTGCGCGTGGAGGCGGTGGGCGGAGGCGCCCGCACGGACGAGGCCGTCATCCGCACCATTCTGCCCTCGGCGGACCCGGTCACCCGGCGCATCCCCGTGGACATCCTCGTGCCCAACAAGGACGGGCGCTTCGTGGCCCACTCCCTGGCGCGGGCCGTCCTCCCGCAGAGCGGCCCGCAGGAGGCCCAGGCCGTCCCCTCCACGGCTCTGTCCGCCTCAGGCGGGGAGCATGTGTGGGTGGTGGATGCCTCCAGCCAGGTGCGGCGCGTGGCCGTCCAGGTGGTGGAGCGCCGCGCCCGCGAGGTGGTGGTGATGGCCGCTACGCCGCTGGACAAGGTCATCGAATACACGACGCCGGCTCTCATCGAGGGCACCCGCGTCTCCGTCAAGTAGTCCTCCGCGGCCCTCCTCGCGTCATCCGAGCGTTCCATGCTCCTCAGCGATGTCTTCATCCACCGGCCCGTCTTCACGGCCATGCTCTCCCTGTGCCTCATCGTCCTCGGGGTGATGGGCTACAACCGGCTGGGCACCGACCTGTACCCGGACGTCTCCTTTCCCGTGGTGGTGGTCAACACCCTCTATCAAGGCGCCGGCCCGGGAGAGATTGAAACGCAGGTGATCAAGCCCATCGAGGATGCGGTGGCCGGCATCAGCGGGGTGGAGAAGATCCACTCCTGGAGCCGCGAGAACCTAGCCTCCGTGGTGGTGCGTTTCACGCTGTCCACGAACCTGCACCAGGCGGTGCAGGAGGTGCGCGACAAGGTGGCGGGCGTGAGCAGTCGGCTGCCGCAGGAGGCGGATGCGCCGGTGGTGGGCCGCGTGGATCTCTCCGCGGTGCCCATCCTCACCTATGCGATCAGTGCCGAGGCGGACTCGCGGACGGTGCGCAAGCTGATGGAAGACAAGCTCAAGCCGGCCCTGTCGCAGTTGGAGGGCGTGGCGGAGGTGCGCATCAGCGGCGGTGACGTGCGGGAAATCCAGGTGGACATTGACCAGGGCAAAGCGCGCGCGGTGGGCGTGGCGCCGCTGGAGATTGCTCAGCGCATTGGCATGGAGAACCTCGACCTGCCGGCCGGACGGTTGCGGCTTGGCCCCACCGAGCTGACGGTGCGCTCGCGAGGACAGTTCAAGGACGTGGACGAATTGCGCACCCTGCCCGTGGCACAGAGCCGCACGGGGGCCCAGGTGCGGCTGGATGAGATTGCCCTCGTCACCGACGGCGTGGCCGAGCGGCGCACGGCGGCGCGGCTCAATGGCAATGACGCCGTCATCCTGGAAATCGTGAAGCAGCCCGGCTCCGACACCTTGGCGGTGAGCCAGTCGGTAAAGCGCGGTCTGGAGCAGCTCGTGCCCGCCCTGGGCAGCGGCTTCCAGATGCGGCTGCTGGTGGACCAGTCGGTGCTCATCCAGGAGAACGCCCGGGAGGTGTGGATTGCGCTCCTCTTCGGGGGCTTCATGGCAGTGCTCATCATCCTGGCGTTCCTGTTGGATCCGCGCGGCACCTTCATCTCCGCGCTGGCGTTGCCCACCTCCGTCCTTGGCACCTTCTTCGTCATGTTCCTGTTGGGCTACACGCTCAACCAGATGACGTTGCTGGCACTGTCATTGGCCATTGGGCTGCTCATCGATGACGCGGTGGTGGTGCGAGAGGCCATCACCCACCGGCTGGAGAGGGGCGAGGACCCGGTGAGCGCGGCCTCCAACGGCACCAGGGACGTGGGCCTGGCGGTGCTCGCCACCACCTTCGCGCTGGTGGCGGTGTTCATCCCCGTGGCCTTCATGCCCGGGTTCGTGGGCCAGTTCTTCCGGCAGTTTGGCGTCACCATCTCGGTGGCGGTGCTCCTCTCGCTCTTCATCTCCCTCACCCTGGACCCAATGCTCTCCGCGCGGGTGGCGAAGCGGCGCACGCCGGGTGATCAGCCCCAGGAGAACATGCTCAAGGCCTCCATCCGCCGCTTACTGGACGGCAGCGAGCGTTTCTACACGGGCATCCTGCACTGGGTGCTCAAGCACAAGTGGCTTACCACGGGCATCACGGTACTGGTGATGGTGCTGTCCGCCGGTGCGGCGAGCCGCCTTGGCGTGGAGTTCATGCCGGCGGAGGACCGCTCGCAGTTCATCGTGGACCTGCAACTGCCGGACTCCTCCAGCCTGGAGGAGACGGGCTTGCGCGCCGCCCAGTCCGAGGCGCTGCTGCGGCGCATCCCCGAGGTGCGTGACATCTACACCATTGCCGGCCCCAACGGAGACGTGAACAAGGCACGTATGCGCGTGCTCACCTCGGGCAAGCACGAGCGAGAGCGTGGCATCCAGCTCATCAAGGAGGAGGCGCGGGCCCTGCTCACGCCCGCGCTGTCCGCCACGCACGTCAACCTGTTGGAGCCGCCAACCATCGAGGGCCTGGGCGGTGACTTCTTCCCCATCATGGTGCGCATCACCGGTCCGGAGCTGGCGCGCGTGCGCGAGGAGGCGGAGCGTGTCGCGCGGATTCTCCGCGACATCAAGGGGACTGCGGACGTGCGCGTAGACTTCAGCCCACCCAAGCCGGAGCTGGCCATCGAGGTGGACCGAGCGCGTGCGAGGGATCTGGGGGTGACGGCCACGGCGGTCGCCTTGCAGATGCGGCTGGCGATCGGTGGTGACGTGGTCGCTAAGCTGCGCGAGGGCTCGGACGAGACGGACATCCGTGTGCGCTTGTCCGAGCGCGATCGCGCCACCCCGGAGCGGGTGCGCCAGCTCGAGATCCTTACGCCGAGAGGGCTGGTTGCCGTGTCAGACGTAGCGCGCGTGGAGCCGCAGGACGGCCCGAGCGTTATCGAGCATGAGAACCGCCAGCGGCAGATCGCCGTCTACGCCCAGCTCCAGGGCGCTGCGCTGGGTGACGTGGCGAAGCAACTCCGTCAGCAGATGGCCGAGCAGCCATTGCCCCCGGGTTACTCGCTCATCTACGACGGGCAGATGAAGCGCCTGGACGAGCAGAACGGCGCCTTCGCCACCGCGTTCCTGCTCGCCTTCGTGTTCATCTACATGGTGCTTGCCAGCCAGTTCGAGTCCCTCAAGCACCCCTTCACCATCATGGTGTCGCTGCCGCTGGCGCTGGTGGGCGCGCTGTTGGGATTGGTGTTCTCGGGGCTCGACGTCTCCATGGGGGCGATGATTGGCATCATTCTTCTCATGGGGCTGGTGACGAAGAACGCCATTCTCCTGGTGGACGGTGCGCTGCGGCACCTGCGCGAGGGCGCCACGGTGGAGCAGGCGTTGATGAAGGCCGGTCAACGCCGTCTGCGCCCCATCCTCATGACGAGCGCCGCCATGGTCATGGGCATGGTGCCCACGGCCATCGGCCGGGGGGTGGGCGCCGAGTTCCGCGCTCCAATGGCCATCTCCGTGATTGGGGGCGTCATCACTTCCACCTTCCTCACGTTGCTGGTGGTGCCGGTGGTCTTCGCCTCCATGGAGCGGGTCGGCTTCTGGCGCTCGAGGCGGGAGGCGCCGGGTGAGGAACTGCCGTTGGCTCCCGTCAAGGAGGCGCGGGCGGACCGCGTGGCCTGAGCGGGGGAGGGGAGCGCTGGCACCTGGGGTTCCACGCTGGGGTTCAAGCGTCGATACCCGCCGCTCTCCGTGTTGGATGGCCGCGCGCTCAAGCGGCCACGCTCAGCACGAGCCGCTGCTCGGGCCATCGAGCACGACCATCCACCGCCACTCCAGGACACCGCCCGCTTCCATGAACTCCAGCAGGAAGGTGTGGTGCCGATCATCGAGGGGCTGGTTCGCGCTCCGCAGCACCTCGCCCGTGTCCGCGTCCTCGAGCCGAATCCACGCACCCCATCCCAGCTCGCTCCGCTCCTGAGGCGCCCAGGCGAACCACCGGCCCGCGATCACCAGCCGCCCATTGGCGACCCTCGGCGCCGCGAGCTCCGGCGGCCGGGGCCAGATGGGCGTGGGCTTGTCGGTGGGTGGCCGGGGCTCGGTGAGGGCCCGGTGTACGCCTGGATTCATCGTGAAGCGCGCCGTCCCCGATGGGAACGCCGCTGTGGCGCTCATCGCGAGCGCATCGAAGTGCTCGACGAGCCAGTGCTCCGTGTTCCGTCCCCAGAGCGTGCTCGAGCCCTCGTAGTGCTGTGCCTTGTACTCCCGCTCGGTGGTGAGGTAGCCGGCGTAGTCACCGCATACGGCCGTGACCATGACCTCACGAGCGCCCCGCGCGCGCATCACCTGGGCCAGCTCATGCGCCAGCCAGGAGGTCGGCTCTCCGGGACAGCCCATCAACCACACGTCGCCCACCTCCAGCAGCCGGAGGGGCAGGGTGTGCGGCTGGTACTTGAGGGACTCGCGGATCAGCCGCTCCAGGGCACGCGGAGGCGCCTCGGGCCACTGCGGATCCGTGTCTGGCAGCTCTTCCAGCCGCTCTCCCTCCTTGAAGAAGGGCACGCCCCCGCCCATCTCTGAGCCCCGGAGCGTGGGCGCGCCGACTAGGCTCCCAGCAGGGTGGGGCCCCAGCCCGCGAGCGACGATAGGAAGCCGGGCGTGATGTCCACCCGGGAGGCGCCCGCCTGGAGGACTCCCGTGGCGGGAATCGGCTCCGGGGGACGTCGCTGGACCTCCACCACCTGGGGAGGAAGGTTCATCAGCAGCGTGTCGTCTCGTCCCATGGTGACTCCACCCCCATGACACAAGAATGGAGAGGGGGGCTCCGGAGTGTGACGGCGCGCTTCCCAGGGCCCGGCTGCCTGTCACCCCTCTTCCCGGGTGGAAGAGGGGCGGGAGACACGCCAGCCCGGGTCACTCCTGGGTGACGTACAGGAAGGCCACGCACATCTCGTCGTTGGTGCCCTCGCCCCAGTTCAGATCGGACACGGGCGGGAGCGGAGCGCCATGGTGGGGCGTGAAGCCCGCGTTGTTCCAGTGGCACTCGAGGCGCAGCGAATCGCCAGGCGAGATGCGCGACGGCTGCTTCAGGTAGTGCACGCCCTGCCAGTGGAAGTTCCACTCGGGAATCTCCAGCAGGCAGGCCTTCTCCTTGTCCCCCTTCTCGACGGTGAGCACCGTCCGTGTCCCGCGCTGGTGCATGTGCAGCTGCGCGCCGTAGACGCTGAGGGGCGCGTTGGCGCGGATCTTCTGCTTGCTCGCGCGCGAGGCGAACTCCAGCGCGTCGTAGCTGAAGATGTGGACGGCGTCGCTCTCGCCCTGGGGGATGGACATGGCCCTGTCCCGGATCCACTGCGGATTGGTGAAGGGGAACAGGAAGGCCTCGTGCTCCACCGAGCCGTCCAGCTTCAGCAGCAGCTTCGACATGTCCGGGGAGGGCGGGGCGGACGACATGTTGTAGTGCAGTTGCATCACCAGCTTGGAGCCCGGCTGGACGCGGACGCCCGTGCCCGCGGGCAGATCCCTTCCCTCGCCACCGGGGGCCCATCCGCCGATCAGCGCGCCACGGCTGCCCTGACCCTGCGGGACACTCGGGGGATTGGGGCCTCCGGGACACGAGAACCCGGGACCCGGATCGGCCTCGTCCGCCTGGAGGTAGGCGTCCAGGTTCTCCGGCGGGACGGCCGCGAGGAGGACGTGGTGCACGAGCTCCGTCTTGCCCGGACGCACGCCGATTCCCGTGATGAACTTCTCCTCGGTCTCGGGCCAGTCGAGCATGAAGCAGCGGTACTCGTCGGGAGACTCCTGGGGCGTGTAGGGCTCGCTCATGGCCAGCTCGAGGTCCACCCGCGAGAGCTGCGCACGGTCCGAGGGCGTCTCCGCGGGAGCCTCGCTCGCATCGCCCAGGGGAGCGCCCGCGCGCACCCAGTCGCGGATGAGGGCGATCTGCTCGTCCGAGAGCGAGCGGTCATGTTCGTACTGGTTGCAATCCCGGTGGGCCGGCCAGGGTGGCATGCTGCGCTCGCAGACCGAGTGGAGGATGGCGCCCTTCATGGCCTGGACCTGCTCGGTCGTCGTCAGCGCGAAGGGCGCGATGCCTCCCTCCTCGTGGCACCCGGCACACTTCGCGTCGATCACCGGCTTCACGTCGCGGTACCAGGTCACCTCCCGCTGGGCGGTGCTGGTGTCGGCGCACACGTCCGGAAGGGCGGGCGAGGGCTCCCGTGGCTTCTCCGTGCAGGCGGAGAGCGCGAGGGCACCCAGCACGCTGGCGAGCCAGAGGGTGGTGCGGCGGAGCGGGGTGGAGGGGGGTGAATCGGTGGGTCGCATACGAGTCTCCTTGGGGATGCAGTCTCCCAGCGCTGCCACCGTACGGACGAATCCTTGAGAAAAGATGGAGACGGGGCGGAAGCCCCTCCGGGCGAAGTGCCGACTAACATCACGGCCCCTATGAAACGGGTGCTGATGGTCGAGGACGACCCGGTCATCGCCAGGACGCTCCAGCTCGGTCTGGCGTACCGCGGTTTCGAGGTGACTCCGTGCGAGACGGCGCGGGAGGGCTTGAGTGCCTTCGCGCGGCAGCGTTTCGATCTGGTGCTGCTCGACGTGGCCCTCCCCGATGGGACCGGGTACGACGTGTGCCGGAAGATCCGCGAGCGCGATGCGGAGGTGCCCGTCCTCATGCTCACGGCGCGGCTCGACGAGCAGTCCGCCGTGGACGGACTGGAGGCCGGTGCGGATGACTACCTGCGCAAGCCCTGTGGCTTGAACGAGCTCGTCGCGCGGATGATGCGGTTGGCGGAGCGGAGGGTCCGGAGTGAGGACGTGTTGGCGCTCGGTCCCTTGCGGATGAGCCTCCAGCAGCGCCAGGTCTGGGTGGGGGAGACGCCCGTGCACCTGGCCCGGCGTGAGTTCGACATCCTCGCGGTGCTCCTGCGCCGTCCGGGGGACGTCGTCCGCCGCCAGGAGATCCTCGATGGGCTCGGCGACGCGGGAGAGGTGTTCGACCGCACCATCGACTCACACATGAGCCACCTGCGGCGGAAGCTGCGCGAGGCGGGCCTGTCCGAGGTGCACATCGCTCCCGTCTACGGCGTGGGCTACCGCCTGGAGCGCAAGTGACGCGGTGGACCCTGGTGCGGCTGGTCCTGCTCGGCGCCGTCTGCGCGCTGGCCCTGGCGGCGCTGACCGTGCTGGTGCTCCGGACGCTGGGGGAGACCGCGAGCGCGGGGGCGGGCAGGACGGCCATCTTCCTCCTCGCGCGGATGCTCGAGCGTGGCACTCCCGCGCGCGCCCTCTCCCGTGACGAAGGTGCGGGTCTGGACGAGGCGGGGCTCCGGGCGGACTTGTGGGTGGTGTCCCCGGACGGCGCGGTGCTCGAGAGCAACACGTCCAACCCGCTCCCCTGGCCGTGGGAGCGGTTGCCTCAGCCCGAGCGCATCCACGAGGTGCGGGTCTCGTTCCGTCCCTTCGGCCTCGTGGCCGAGGAGGTCGTGACGCGGCTCGACACCCCGGAGCCCCGCTACCTCGTGGCCCGGTTCGAGCCGCGCGGCGCGTCGTGGCGGACGAGGACGCTTCGCGTGACGATTCCGGTGCTGGCCGCCGTCACCTCCG
The DNA here is from genome assembly GCF_057119385.1 of Archangium sp. NCBI lineage: Bacteria > Pseudomonadati > Myxococcota > Myxococcia > Myxococcales > Archangiaceae > Archangium > Archangium sp. Next base: position 25,892 of record NZ_DBNGVP010000022.1, read on the forward strand.
GCTTCCTGTCCCTGCTCTTCACCTTCGTGTACCTCCGGCGCAAGTCGAGGGAGGCGCGGGAGGTGCTCGCGCGCATGGAGCAGGGGGACCTGAAGGCCCGCTTCCGGGTGAAGCACTTCGACGAGGTCGGCAGCCTGATGCTCGACTTCAACCGGATGGCGACGGAGATCGAGCGGCTCGTCGCGCGCATCGAGGAGACGGAGCGCACGCGCGCGGCCCTGCTCCAGGAGCTGAGCCATGATCTCCGCACGCCCCTGATGAGCCTGCGCGCCTCGGCGGACACCCTGGTGCAGTGCGCCGGGGAGCTGTCGGAGGCGCACCGCCGCGAGCTGCTGGGCGTGCTCCAGTCGGAGCTGGCGTACTTCTCGAGCCTGCTGGAGGAGCTCTTCTTCATCGCGCGCATGGGCGAGCCCCGCTACAAGCGGACCACCGAGCGCATCGATCTGCGGGAGCTGCTGGGCGCGGAGCTCCAGGCGGCCCGGACCCAGGAGGCCACTTCTCCGCGGAGCCTGTCCTGGGTGCTCGAGCTGCCGGGGGAGGGGGAGAGCCTCGTCATGAGCGGGGATCCGCGCCTCATCCGGAGGCTGTTCCGCAACGCCCTGGACAACGCCGCGAGGTTCGCACGGGGCCGCGTGAGCGTCTCGGTGTCGGCCGGCGCGGAGGCGCTGTCGGTGCGCATCGTGGATGACGGGCCGGGGATGCCGGCCGAGCAGCTCGCCCGGTTCGGCGAGGTGCGCTCCCGCCGGACGGTGGTGGAGGAGGGCCCGGTGCTGCGCGTCTCACTGGGCCTGGGCTCCGTCATCATGCGCACCATCCTGGAGCTGCACCGCGGCTCCTGGCGCGTCGAGAGCCCGCCCCCCGGAGGTGAGCCCGCCTCCGGGGTGGCCCTGACGCTGGTGCTGCCGCGTGCCTAGAAGCGCGCCTGCAGCAGCGTGTTGAAGCCCAGCGCGTGGGGATCCTCGAAGCTGGGCTGCGCGACGCCGAAGACGTCGTCCCGGAACGTCGTCCGGTTGCGATCATAGGTGTAATAGACCTCGCCCACCGCGGAGACGCTGTCGGAGAGATCCCACCGGAAGGTGGCCTTGGCGGAGATGATCGGATCCGCGCGGCAGATGGCGTTGTCGTCGCCGCAGGTGGTGGGGAGGATGCTCAGCACGTTGACGTCACGCACCACCACGGTGCGCGTGCCCGTGAGGCCCGGCGGCGGGTTGTTGCCACCGAAGAGCGGATCCGGGCTGCGGAACGACGACGGCTGCTGCACGCCGAAGATGAAGCCCGGGGTGAAGTGCAGCGCGGGGAAGTGGTAGTCCGCGCCCACGGCGAAGAACATCTCCGGCTTCACCTCGGTGCCATCCGGGAAGTCGTTGAAGGGCGGCAGGCCGGGCACCTCGAACTGGATGAAGGACAGGTCGCGGTACAGGCCCAGCGCGTGGAAGCGCCAGTAGTTCCACTTGGCGCGCGCCTGCAGCGCCACCGCCTTCGCCTCCTGCGGCACCGTGCGGCCGAACACGTCCGGATCCGACAGCGTCTGCACCAGGTAGCTGCCCTCGAGCGACGCCGTGTACGACAGGCCGCCCGGGTACTGCTCCGGCGCGAAGAAGCGCTGGTACATGTCCGGATCGTTCTTGTAGAGCCGGAAGTCGATGCTGGTGCCGACCGGCACGCCCACGTGGTAGACGGCCTGCGCGGACACGCCCGCCGAGTTCACCGGCGCCTCGACACCCAGCGCGGCCAGACCCGGGACGATGCCCTTCTGGAAGTAGCCGCCGCCGGCCTCCAGGCGCAGCGTCTCGAGCACGTCCACGCCCGCGCCCGCCATGAAGCCGTAGAGCGTCTCCTGCTCCTTGATGAGATCGTTGAGCACCAGCGCCGTCTTGGCGCCCGCGTACGCGTACCACCGGTCCCGCGTGAGCTGGAGCCGGACGCCCGGCACGCCCGCCGCGGCGGCGCGGGTGGTGAAGATGCCGCTGCCACCCCAGGAGATGCGGTAGGCGTAGCCCAGGCGGAAGCGGTCCGCGGACACCGGGAAGCCGGTGAGCGACAGGCCCTCGTTCTCGCCCCAGCCCGAGGGCTTGTAGTGCAGGCGGATGTAGCTGGAGTTGTCCCGCAGGTCGATTCCGCCCGAGGGCCGCTCCAACATCAACACCGTGAGGGCCGCCTCGGTGGTGAGGCCCTCGAAGAAGGCCGGCATCCGCTTGTAGAGGACGATGTGGGACAGCGTCTCGAAGCCGGAGAACCGGGTGTTGAAGTTGTCGTAGAACTGGGTGTTCTGCAGACCGCCGCCAAACCGGGCCGAGGGGCTGTTGGGCGTCGTCTCGCCCGCATCGGCGAAGACGTTGTCGTCCGCGAAGGCGAACGACAGGCGGGTGTCGACGAAGTCTCCTGCCCATGCGGGCGCGGAGAGGGTCATCAGCCCGGTGAGGGCCAGGGTGCGCAGCGTTCTCAAATTCCCTCCAGGCGCGGCGTGGGGGCGCCGCTCCTTCCCAGCGCCCCGGGGAGCGGGGCGCTCACTTCTCTCAAGACACAGACAACGGCATCACGGACAAGGCTTGATGGGCCGCGGGCACTCCAGGCCGGGGCCAGGGTAGCAGCAGAGATCGTCCTGGTCGCGCGGCAGCACCATCCAGCGCGGCCGGGCGGCCTGCACCTGGCGCAGGTGGCCCACCACGTCGAAGGAGGCCCCGTGCAGGTAGCGGCACTGTCTGGCCGCGTCCGTGTCCTGGGTGGCCTCGGTGCCCTCGCTGCAGTCCACCTTCAGATCCGGCACGGCATCCTTCGTCAGCAGGAGCACGCGCGTATGGGTGTTGCGCGCCACGGAGCAGCGCGGCGCCGGGGACGTGGCCACCGGTTGCGCGGCCAGGAAGGCCGCGACGCTCTTTCCGGACTCCATGATGACGTCCTTGCGCGTCCTGGCCGGCAGCAGCTCGTCCGCCCTGGTGGCGGTGGCGGTCCCGTCGCCGAGCTTCACGTGGGTGTCCACGTCGCACCAGATGCTCACCGCGACGCCCGGCTCGTAGCCCGAGGAGAGCCGCTTGGACGAGGTGTCGGACACGAGCACGTCCTGCTGGCGGCTGGACAGCGTGTCATCCAGGCCGGCCTCGCGCGGTCCGGGACCGGCGAGCTCCACCACGAACTGGCCGAAGCTGGTGAACTGGGCCTTCTCGGAGCAGCGCAGGTTCTGGTACGCGCCGCCGCTGGTGGTGCAGTCGATGCTGCACTGGCGCTCCTCGGCGTCCGGATCCACCGCGGGAGGCGGGAAGGCGCAGCCGGCCCACGTCCACACGCCGTCCACCGTCGTCTCGCAGAACATGGGCACCTGCCCATCGCCGTTGAAGTCGCAGTTCTTGAAGACCTGCGGGAAGCGCACGCGGCGCAGCTTCACCAGGCCCGACTCCATGCTCTCCAGCTTCATGTTGCGCCGGTTCTGGCCGCACGTGGTGTCCGTCACGAAGGGCGCCAGCGTGTTGTCCAGGCCGCAGTGGCGCAGGGTGAGCTCCACCGGCGGGGCGAGCGCCAGGTACTTGTTCCACTGGTCCGGCGGCAGCTCACGCACGTGCTCGCGCACCGTCCACGAGGGGAAGGTGATCTGCGTGGTGGAGGTGAACTCCTGGATGGAGCCGGACAGCGTCCAGAGCAGATCTCCCGGATCCAGGCCCTCGGGGAAGCTGTAGTTGTAGACGAAGACGGAGTTGAAGGCGCCGGGCAGGTAGCCGCTCGGCTCGGGGACGCGCACCTGGGCGGCGGAGGTGACGTCCTCGCGCGCGGGGCAGGCGGTGATGTCGGTGACGAAGAAGCCCGAGGGATCCGTTCCCGTCACCAGCAGCGTGACGGGCTTGGCCGGCTCCGGATCCGGCAGGCCATCGCCGTTCAGGTCGCGGTCCGGGCAGTTCTGGTACTGCACCGAGCCGGACTCGGGGGCGCGGCCGACGGTGACGAACTGCCCCACGAAGGGCGAGGAGCGGTTGTCGTTGCCCTGGGGGGACTGGATGGCCTGGAGCGTGGGCTCCTGGAAGTACACGGTGTCCGAGGAGCCGGCGGCGTAGGTGCGGCCCGAGTCCGGCTCCTGGGGGAACTGCTTGGGATCCCCCATGCCCCCGTCGGTGTAGAAGCGGATGCCGCCATCGGTGTAGCGCAGCTCCATGGGCTCATCCATGGCCCAGACGCGCACCTCGCCGTAGACGTTGCGGGCGCGCACCTTGACGTCGCCGGTGCTGCGGCCGTTCCTGAGCGTCGTCCAGGCGTAGGAGTAGTCGTCGGACAGGTCGCCCGGCACCACCTTGAACGTCACCGGCCCGTTGAAGTCGAGCGCCTTGCCCGTCTTGTCCAGGGCGGTGATGTCCAGCAGCAACTCCACCGCGCCATTGGGGATGACGTAGCGGCAGTCCTTGGTGCCGCGCACCTTGGCCGGGACGTCCTCCGTCCGGGTGACGTTGTTGGCCTTGAGGCAGGAGGGCACCACGTCGAGCGGCAGGAGCGAGCCCACCGGGGAGATCTTCTGCACCACCACGCGGAACGAGCCCAGTTCCTGGGTTCCGGCCGACGGCACCTCATAGCAGCCGGTCAGGGAGGCCGCGGTCGCGGCCAGCAGGAGCCACTGCTTCTTCATTACTTGACCCTCCGGCCGATACGGTTGTCCTCGGCGGCGTTGGCGATGGGCATCTCGGTCGGGTTCTTGCAGAAGGTTTCCAGCTGCCGGGTGACGGAGCCGCACTCCTGGGCCCCGCCCAGCGCTTCACGGCAGTAGCAGCGTCCGGTGTACGGGCCCTGGGGCACGCTGCCCAGGCAGGTGGAGCGGATGAGCTCCGGCGTGAGGCCCTCCACGCCACAGCGCTCGGCGGCATCGGCCGGAGGCGGGAGCAGCTGCTCGCAGCTGCAGGTGCCCACTGTCTGGTTCTTCAGCGCCTCGGTCAGCGACGTCTTGTACGCCTTCGTCTGGGTGCAGAAGTTGATGAGCTGGTCGTCGATCTTCCACTCGCCGTTCACCCGCGTGCCGCAGTACTCGCCCGTCTTGGAGGTCCTCGGCTCCGGCTTGCCGGGGTCGAGGATGTCGTCGCAGGTGCAGAAGCCCTGCATGTAGCCGATGAGTGAGTCGCGCAGGGAGATGCCCGTCTCCTGGCGGGTGGTGTTGCGCCTGAGGACGCTGAAGCCCGAGCCGCCCTTGGCGATGTAGTCGTTGACGGCCACGCGGTACATGCCGTTGGGGTTGAGCGGGTTGCCGTTGATGACCACGTCCGTGGCGGGGCGCGCGTAGCAGCGCGAGCCGTCCTGGTCCTGGAGGCACTGCCAGGGCGCGTGGCCCTCGCGGCCCTCCTGCGGGCAGTCCAGGGTGTTGTTCTTGGGCTCGCAGGGGATGCGCAGGTCATTGAGCTGCACCTGGGCGCAGTCCATGGTGAAGCGCGCGCCGGAGATCTGCGCCTGGCTGACGCAGCCGCGCTCGGCGGAGCGCTCGGCGACGAAGTCGAGCATCTCCTGAATCTCCACGCCCGAGAGGTACATGATGTTGATGGTGTTCTCGAACGGGAAGACGTTGAACATGGACTCCTGGGAGACCACGCCCGCGTAGAGGTTGTCGCGGATGCCCAGCGAGTTGGTGAGCGCCATCTCCGCCTCGACGGCGCGGCGCTTGCGCATGGAGTCCGCGGCGATGTTGCCCAGCGGCGAGTCACCGCCCGTGGAGGTGTTGCGGCGGGCCACGTCGCGCGGCGCGTAGGAGAAGATGGACGTCAGCTGCATGTTGAAGTCCATGCCCAGCAGGAAGGGCTGCAGCAGATCCGTGGTCTCCCGGTCCTCCAGCTCCTGGCAGCGCGCCATGGCCTGGCGCACGCCCGGGGCGTTGATGAACTGGCCGGGGCTCCAGAAGTTCTCCTTGTAGTAGGCGCGCATGGCGTCGTCGCACCACAGGCCGTCCAGCGGGAAGACGCGGTAGTCGTGGCTGACGATCTCCGCGCCGTCGATGGTGCGCTCCTCGGCCTTGGGCACCTTCACCACCAGGTCCGCCCGGCCCACGTACTTGGCGAAGGCGCCCGAGTGGATCAGCGTCACCTTGCGGCCGCTCGGATCGCTGAGCTGCTGCGGCGGGTTGAGCACCACGTGCAGGTGGCCGCCGACGATGGCGTCCAGGCCGGACACGCCCGGGATGAACACCCGCACCACCGCCTTGGGGTTGCCCTCCTGGCTGGGGTCCGCGTACTCCATCAGCCGCCACTGGTCGTGATCGCGCTCCAGGTAGGGCCTGGCGCGCTCGTACTCGTAATAGGCCTCGTAGCCGCGGATGAGATCCTGGTCCTCGGTGAGGCCCAGGTGGCTGACCACCACGAGCAGATCCACCACCGGGCGCAGCATCTCCACATAGGCGCGCGCCGCCTCGTTCTGCTCCAGCGGGGTGGCCTGCAGCGAGTTGCCGCCCTCCACCAGCGAGTTGAGCGAGGAGATGTTGGCCATGCCGATGATGCCCACCTTCAGGCCCTGCACGTTGCGGATGACGTAGGGGACGGTGTTGAGCAGGGCCTGGGCGTTGCCGGGCTCGTTGGGGCTGTCCCAGTAGTAGTTGGCCGCCATCAGCGGGAAGGTGGCGAAGTCGCGCGTCTTCTCCACGAAGTTGAGCAGGCCGGCGTCGAACTCGTGGTTGCCGATCACCGCCGCGTCCAGGCGCATCCTGGACAGGAAGCTCATCTCCGCCTGGCCGTTGTTGAGGTTGAAGATGGGCGCGCCCTGGAAGCAGTCACCCGAGTCCAGGTGCAGCAGGCGGCTGGCGCGCTGGCGCTCGCGCTTGAGGATGGCGCCCATGCGCGTGGCCCCGCCGAAGGGGCCGGCCTCGGGGACGATGCCCAGGTCCGTGTCCGTCTTCAGCGGCGCGAAGTCGTACGGGATGAGGCGGGAGTGGATGTCCGAGGTGTGCAGCAGCGTCAGCCGCACCTCCTGACCACTGAGATCGAGGTCCTGCTCGCCCGTCATCACGGGCATGCACGAGGCGCACAGCAGGACGCAGAAGAGTCCGGACAGGAGGCTTCGCATTCGGGGGCGGATCCGGGGGGCTTGAAGAATTTGACCGCTAGACGACGGCGCAAGGTACGAGACAAACGGATGGTGGGCAAGCAACGCCCCTCCGTCAGGGCATTCCGGTAAGGGAGCAGGCATGCGTTCGAGCAGCCAGGCTGTTGTGACGGATATCGAGGTAATCGAGGATTTCTCGTCGACCGCGAAGTGTGACGAGGGTTTTCTGCGAGTGCGGCGGCTGCGGTGTCAGAACCGGCGCGCGGATGGGACGGCGTCCAAGGTGTACCGGGTGGACGTGGTGGATCGGCCGCGGCTGGATGCGGTCTCGGTGCTGGTGTACCGACGCGGCGCGTCGGGGCTGGAGGTGCTGACGCGGATGAACCTGCGGCCGGCGGCGTACTTCCGGCGGGGCAAGGAGATGACGGTGCCGGACGCGGCGTCGTACCTGCGGGTGGAGGAGATCGTCGCGGGGCTGCTGGAGCCGGAGGACAAGGGTGAGCAGGGCCTGCGGAACCGGGCGGCGGAGGAGGTGTTGGAGGAGGCGGGCTTCGAGGTGAAGCCCGAGGAGGTGCAGCTGTTGGGGGCGGGCTTCTTCGTGGCGCCGGGGATTCTGTCGGAGAAGATCTTCCCCACGGCGGTGGACGTGACGGGCAAGGAGCAGGGGACGCCGAAGGGGGACGGTTCACCCCTGGAGGAGGGCACGCACCTGCAGTGGAGGCCCCTCCGCGAGCTGCTGGCGATGTGCCGGCGCGGGGAGGTGCCGGACGCGAAGACGGAGCTGTCCATCCTGAGGTTGCTGGCCGAGCAGGCGTGATTCACGCGGGGTGGGGGCGGGTAAGGTTGTCGGGAGCGGTCCGGGCAGGTAGGGTGCCCGGCGCCATGCACGACGCTGCCCCCTCGTCCTCGTCGCCGCGGCCGGAGTATTCGCGGAAGTTCCGCCTCCGCCGCGCCCAGAACTGGCTCACGCTCGGAACCATGTACGCGGCCATGTACATGGGCCGCTACAACTTCTCCTTCGCCAACGCGACGCTGTCGCAGAAGTACGGCTGGAGCAAGGCGCAGGTGGGGGCGATCATCAGCGCGGCCACCCTCATCTATGGTCTGTCCGCCATCTTCAACGGGCCGCTGGCGGACCGCATTGGTGGCCGTAAGGCCATGCTGGTGGGCGCGGGCGGCGCGGTGGTGTTCAACCTCGCCTTCGGCCTGGGGGCGTACCTGGGCTTCCTGGGGACGGGGACGGTGCTGCTCGGCTACCTGGCCACGGTCTGGTCGCTGAACATGTACTTCCAGTCGTACTCGGCCCTGGCGCTCATCAAGGTGAACTCGGGCTGGTTCCACATCAGCGAGCGCGGCGTGTTCTCCGCCATCTTCGGCTCGATGATCCAGGGAGGCCGGGCGCTCATCTACTTCATCGGGCCGCTGCTGGTGCTGGCGCTGCCCTGGCAGTTCGTCTTCTTCGTGCCCGCGCTGGTGATGACGACGCTGGGCCTGCTCACCTTCCTGTGGGTGCGGGACGCGCCGGACGAGGCTGGCCTGCCCGCGCTGGACACGGCGGACGCCTCCAGCGGGTACACCGGCAAGGTGGACTTCAAGTACGTGGCGAAGGTGGTGTTCACCAACCCCGTCACGCTCACCATCGCGGTGGCCGAGTTCTGCACCGGCTTCGTGCGCCACGGCTTCGAGCAGTGGTTCCCGCGCTACATGATGGAGGCGCAGAAGCTGTCGCTCGACAGCCCCGTCTTCCAGAAGGGCGCCACGGGCGTGGTGCTCGCGGGCATCGCGGGCGCGTTCACCGCGGGGTTCATGTCCGACTTGCTCTTCAAGGCGCGCCGGCCGCCCGTGGCCTTCATCGGCTACGTGCTCCAGGTGGTGTGCATGGCCATCATCTGGAAGGCGCCGAGCATCGAGCTCGTCATCGCGGCCTTCGTGGTGAACTCCTTCTCCATCAGCATCGTGCACTCCATGCTGTCGGGCACCGCGTCCATGGACTTCGGCGGGAAGAAGGCCGCGGCCACGGCGGCGGGCATGTTCGACGGCATGCAGTACGTGGGCGGCTCCGTGGTGGGCGTGGGCATGGGGTGGATGTTGGATCACTTCGGCTGGGGCGCCTGGGGCCCGAGCATGATCGGCTTCTCGGCCGTGGGTGGCGTGCTCATGCTCACGCTGTGGAACGCCCGGCCCAAGGCGCACTCGGCCCAGCCGGCCGCGGCGGCGCAGGCTCCCGTGCCGCCCTCCAACGAGCAGGGGTCCTCCCGGACCGGCACCGGGGGCTGAGGAGGACCTCCGGACGGAGGCGGACCGATGCACGTCATCGCCCACAACGCGCTCAGCCTGTTGATCCTCCAGCTGGTGGTGATCATCGGCCTGTCGCGGTTGATCGGCAGCGGGGCGCGGTGGCTGGGCCAGCCCATGGTCATCGCCGAGGTGCTCGCGGGCATCCTGCTGGGCCCCTCGCTGTTGGGGTGGCTGGCGCCGGGGGTGATGGGCGCGCTGTTCCCGGCCGACGCCATGCCGGTGCTGAGGATGCTGAGCCAGCTGGGGCCCATCCTCTTCATGTTCCTCATCGGGCTGGAGCTGGATCCACGGGTGCTCCGGGGGCAGGGCCGGGCCTCGCTGTTCATCAGCCACACGAGCATCCTCGTGCCCTTCGCGCTCGGGGCGCTGGCGGCGCTGGTGCTCCATCCGCGCCTGTCCGACCCGTCGGTGCCGTTCTTCTCGTTCGTGCTCTTCATGGGCGCGGCGATGAGCGTCACGGCCTTCGCGGTGCTGGCGCGCATCCTCTCCGAGCACGGGTTGTTGCGCTCGAAGGTGGGGATGCTCGCGCTCACCTGCGCGGCGGTGGATGACGTGACGGCGTGGTGCCTGCTGGCCTTCGTCGTGTCGCTCGTGCGGGCCTCGGACCTGCAGCACGCGGGGCTCACCACGGTGCTCGCGCTGCTCTACGTCGGCTTCATGCTGGGGCTGGTGCGGCCCTTCCTCGAGCGGCTGGGCGCGCGCGTGGCGAACAAGGAGGGCCTCACGCAGAACGTGGTGGCCTCCACCTTGATGATGTTGCTGGCGTCCGCGTGGGCCACGGAGCGCATCGGCATCCATGCCCTCTTCGGCGCCTTCCTCTTCGGCCTCATCATCCCGAAGCAGGGCGGGCTGGCCGAGGCGCTGGCCGAGAAGCTGGAAGACGTGGTGGTGGTGATGATCCTCCCCGTCTTCTTCGCCTACAGCGGGCTGCGGACCCAGGTGGGGTTGTTGGAGGGGGCCTCGGACTGGGCCCTGTGCGGCCTCATCCTGCTGGTGGCCTGCGTGGGCAAGTTCGGTGGCACCACGCTGGCGGCGCGCCTCACCGGCATGCGTTGGCGCGAGGCCGGGGCCCTGGGCATCCTGCTGAACACGCGCGGGTTGATCGAGCTCATCGTCCTCAACATCGGCCTGGACCTGGGCGTCATCTCCCCCAAGCTCTTCACCATGATGGTGATCATGGCGCTGGTGACCGCCCTGATGACCTCGCCGCTCCTGCGGTGGGTGTACCCGCCCGAGGAGGTGGCTCGGGATCGGGTGCCGCTCGTCCCCTTCATTCCCCCGGCGGAGCAGGCCCCCTTCACCGTGTTGATGTGCGTGTCCGAGGGGGAGACTGGAACCGGCATGGCGGTGCTGGGGCGCGCGCTCACGGGGAGCCCGGGCGAGTCCTTTCAGTTCTACGCCCTGCACCTCGTCCCGCCCGGGAGCGAGCAGGAGCGCGGGGGAGGCGATGCCCTGGTTCCGCTGGTGGAGCGTGCCAGCGGCCTGGGCCTGCAGGTGCGCCCGCTCTCCTTCGTCTCGGCCGAGCCGGCGCTGGACATCTGCCGCACCGCCGAGGCCAAGCAGGCCGATCTCATCGTCCTCGGTGGGCACGCGCCGCTCGCCGGCCGGACGCCGCGGGGCGGCACCGTGCACGAGGTGATGCGGGAGGCGGGCGCTGGCGTGGCGGTGTTGGTGGACCGGGGACTGGAGCAGGTGCGCCGGGTGCTGGTTCCCCTCCATGGCGGCGAGGAAGGGCGGATGGCGCTCACCCTGGCTAGGCGCCTGATGCGCTCCTCGGGAGCGGAGGTGACGGTGCTGCGGGTGTCCGGGCCGGGGCGTGACCCGCGGGAGGTTCGCTCCCGGGCGCTGGTGGACGAGCTCTTCCCGGCGGGCTCCGGGCGGGTGCACTTCAAGACGGTCTCCCACGCATCGCCCGAAGAGGTTGTCCTGGAAGAGGCGCGGCGCGGGTATGATTTGATGGTGGTGGGCATGGGGGCCGGCTGGGGAGGGCAGGACAGGGAAGTGCCCACGTCACTGCTGGTGGTCCACGACCCGGCTCGTGGCACCCTCGCCCATGAGGCGGGAGACGCGCACGGCGCGGCTCCGGTTCTCGCCTCCGCATCCTGAGTCAGACGCCATGCACGTGGGAGCGACCATCCGACTGCTGCGAGTGGACGCGGGGCTGAGCCTGCGCGACCTCGCGCGTCGTATCGGCGTGTCCAGTGCCTACCTCAGCCGGGTGGAGAACGGCCTGGACGCGGTGCCCACGCCGGAGCGGCTGTCCGCCATCGCCCGCGAGCTGGACGTGCCCCCCACGCTGTTGATGGACGCGGCGCACCGGGTGAGCCCCTTCGTGGCCCACTACCTGGAGCAGGTTCCGGGGGCGAGCATGCTCTTCCTGGAGCTGGCGCGGCGCAATCTCTCGGGCCCGCAGCTCGCCCGTGTGCGCGAGTTCCTCGACACGGAGTTCCCCGTGCGAGCCTCCGGACAGGAGACGCCCATCCCCGCGCTGGCCCCGTTGCTGGCTCCGGAGCGGATGGTGCTGCGCCTCACCTGCACCGCGCTGGAGGACGCGCTGGACGTGGCCGCGGGGCGGCTCGCGGCGGCCTGCCCCGGGGTGAGCGCGCTCCGGCTGGTGACGGAGCTGAAGCGGCGCGAGGCGGAGGCCTCCAGCATGGTGGGGAGCGGAGTCGTCGTGCCCCATGCCTTCCTCGAGCACACCACGCCCCTGGCCGCCCTGGTGACGCTGGCCAAGCCCCTCCCGGCCGAGACGCCGGATCGCGTGCCCCTCCAGCTGCTGGTGGTGCTCGTGGGCGGGGAGCTTGGGCGTACGCACCTGATGCGGCTGGCCCACGTGGCCCGGCTGGCCAGTCATGGGCTGGCGGAGCGGCTCGCCAACGAGGACCAGCCCCAGCGGGTACTGGCCCACCTCACGGAGCTGGAAGCCCTGCGCTGAACGAGCCCCGGCTTCCGGCCGCGCGGCGGACCAACTGGTCCGACAGTCGGACCAGTTGCTCCCGGTCGTGCCCGGAGCCTCCTGCTCAGGATACCGTGTTGCCCGCGGTGAGTGCTCCGGCCGTCTCCGGCTCGGCGGTCGCTTCAGCGGCGGTCGCCGGGGCCGGGTGCCGCACGACCAGCAGCGAGGTGGGCGCGTCACCAATCAACCGCTGACGGTGCAGGCCGAAGAGGCTGTCCTCCAGACCCCACTCGGAGCCCACGCCCACCACCACCAGGTCATACCCGCGCCGCGCCTCCTCGAGGGCCGCGTCCTCGGGCGACTCGTGGGACACCACCTGGAAGTGCACCCGCCCGGAGCCCTCCGGGAAGAGCTCATCGACGAGAGGGCGTGCCCCCGAGTGCCCGGGCGTGCCGTCGGACTGGGTGACGTGCAGGATGGTGATCTCCGCGGAGGCGTGCTGGAGCAGCCGCCGGGCCAGGCCGAGCGCCGCCCGGTCATGCGTGCTGCCGATGAAGGGCACCAGCACCCGGCGCACGTTCTCCAGGCCCCGGTCCACGAGCACGGCCACGCCGGTGCTCGCCGCCTGCATCACCTCGTGGACGGTGCCGCCCAGCAGGGTTCGGCTGAAGAGGGGCTTGTGCCAGCCGAGGAGGATGAGGTCGGCCTGCTTGGCCTCGGCGGTGCGGCAGATGTCCGGCCCGGGCTCGGTGGAGACGAAAGAGAGCGGACGCACCTGAAGCCCCAGGCCGTTGGCGCGCCCGAGCAGCGGCGCGAGGCTGTCGCCGCTGGCCTTCTCGGGGTCGTGGCGCAGGTGGAAGGAGGCCCGCTCGGTGGGGCGGATGAGGTGCAGGGCGAAGAGCCGCGAGGGCTCCTGGGGAGCTCCGGTGAGCGCGCGTCCCAGCGTCACCATGCCGGCTCCGCTCTGGCCGTGGGACACGCACATCATCACGGTGTAGGGCGGCGCCTCCACCGGCTCCGCCTCCACGGGGGCGGACACCTGGTCCTTGATCATCTCCTCGGGGGGGTAGATCCACCGCAGCAGCGGCGTCGTCATGAACGTGGTCACCAGCGCCATCACCACCATCATGGTGAAGAGGGTGGGGGAGATGACGCCCAGGTCCAGGCCAATGTTGAGCACGATGAGCTCCATCAACCCACGGGTGTTCATGAGGATTCCGAGCGCTCCCGCCTCGCGCCAGCGCATGCCGGTGAGACGTGCCGCCACCGCGCTGCCGCCGAACTTGCCCAGGCAGGCCAGGAGGATGATGAGGCCGCACATCACCCAGTGGTCGCCGGTGGACAGCAGGCCGATCTGCGTGCGCAGGCCGCTGAAGGCGAAGAAGAGGGGCAGCAGCAGCACCACCGCCACGTCCTCCAGCTTCTCGGCCAGCGCCTGGGCCAGTCCGCCCTCCTTGGGGATGACCGCGCCCATCATGAAGGCGCCGAAGAGGGCGTGGATGCCGATGAGCTCCGTGGCCCACGCGGACGCCAGCAACATCATCAGCGTCAGGGCGACGCCGTTCTGGTTGAGGCCCTCCTTGTTCGCCACGCGCGCGCCCAGCCGCGCCAGGAAGGGCCGCACCACCACCAGCATGAAGGCGATGTAGAGCATCGCGAGCACCGTGGTGAGCCCCGCGTGCATCAGGTCCGAGGCGCGCACGATGGAGACGACGAAGGCCAGCAGGCACCACGCCGTCACGTCATCCACCGCCGCGCAGGTGATGGTCATGGCTCCCACGCGCGAGCTCATCAGCCGCCGCTCGGTGAGGATGCGCGCCAGCACCGGGAAGGCGGTGATGCTCATGGCCACGCCCATGAAGAGCACGAACGAGGAGAACGGCACGGACGGCTCGCTCAGCTTCGGGTAGAGCCACAGCGCCGCCCCCGCGCCCAGTCCGAAGGGCACGAGGATGCTGGTGTGGCTGATGACCACCGAGGCATGTCCCCGGCCCTTGAGCAGCTTGGGGTCCAGCTCCAGGCCGATGAGGAACATGAAGAGGATGAGCCCCACCTGGCTCAGCATCTTCAGCACCGGCATGGAGTGGGCGGGGAACAGCCACTCCAGGGTCCCCGGGGCCAACCACCCCAGCAGCGAGGGCCCCAGCAGGATGCCCGCGAGCACCTCGGCGATGACCAGTGGCTGGCCGAGCCACCGCGCCCCCCGCCCGATGAGCCGGGAAACCCCAATGATGACGAGGAATTGCACGATCAGCAGGGTGAGTGCGTTGTGTGCCAGAGCGTGCATGCTTCCTCCTGGGCTTGCGTGATAAGTAAGCACTTAGCAGCCGAAGTCTCGGGGCGTCAATGCGGGGAGGTGCGCGCTCTCCTCACATCCGGAAGCCGCGGGGCTCGAGCCATGGGTAGGCGAAACGATGAACGACCTGTCAGGTGACCCCAGGGCTCGGACCCCGCATCGCGAGGCCTGTTCCTCCGTGGAGCTCCAACGAATTGCCTCGGGAAATGCCGACGTTCACCAGCAACGGGGTGTGACCTGGGGGCCACTGTCGTGTGACAGGCCTGTCACCTAGACTGCGTGCGTGTCCCAGGCTCCTGCCCCGCTGTTACAGAACCGGCTCGACGTTCATGACCGGAAGCAATTCGAGATCAAGCTCGAGTACCAGCCCTCCGGGGCGGACGACGAGACGCGCTATCTCGTGGAGACGTACGTCTTCCTGCCGGCGAGTCTGAACATCGACGCGGAGACGTACCCGCGGGCGGCCTTCTACGCGGACATCCACAACTACATCCGCTTCAAGACGCCGGTGATGACGCTCGAGGAGCTGCTGGCCTCGGACGTGGCGCCGCTGGCGCGGTTGGAGGCGGGACTGCTCACGGGGCTCGTCAGCGAGGCGGAGCTCGTCTATCAGGCCAAGCTCCTGTCCTGCATCTTCCGGGGAGCGCTGCGGCGCTTCGCCAACGGCGTGGACGAGCAGTGCGAGGGCATGGCGCGCATCCCGTCCGAGGGGGCGTGCGCGCGGCTGGAGAGCGATGCGCGGGCGGTGACGGCGGGAGCGAGGCGGGTGCTGGAGCGCTTCCGCGTGTGGGCGCGCTCGGCCAACCGCTACCGGCTGCAGGAGAAGACGCGCGCCTCCATCCGCCTGGTGGACGAGTACCTGAGCCTCACGGTGGAGCAGTTCTTCCGCAAGGCCGTGGCGGACATGGACGCGCTGCCGCGCTCGGGCGTGTACATCGAGCTGCGCAAGGACCTGATGGACGAGGTGCTGCGCGAGGAGCAGTACCGCAAGGATCACCAGCTGCGCTCGGTGATCAGCCCCACCGGTGACAACGAGGAGTACATGCACCGGTTCGGGTTCCTGAAGAAGTTCTGCATGAACATCCTCTTCCTGTCGGCGCGGCGGGCGCAGCGGCGCCAGGGCTGGGAGGAGGTGCTGTTCGCGCTGGCGGCGGGCGTGGCGATGACGTTCGCCACGGCGGTGGCCTTCTGGGCGCAGGTCCGCTACACGCAGGCGAGCCTCAACTTCTTCCTCATCATGGTGGTGGGCTACATGATGAAGGACCGCATCAAGGAGGGCATGCGCCGCATCTTCAGCCAGGTGGCGGCGCGGCACCTCTTCGACCGGACGGCGCACATCGTGGACCCGGTGACGGAGCGGAGCCTGGGCACCTGCGAGGAGAAGGTGGACTACGGCCGCGCGGTGCGGGTGCCCGAGGAGGTGATGGCGTTGCGCTTCCGGGACGACTTCATCACCGCCACCCAGGGCGAGCTGTCCGAGACGGTGCTGCGCTACCAGAAGCAGGTGGTGCTGGACGTGGACCTGCTGCCGCGCACCGAGCGGGGCGTGAGTGGGATCACCGACATCATCCGGCTCAACGTGGAGCGCTTCCTGCGCGACATGGACGAGCCCGAGTACGCGCTGGAGTACGTGGACCTGGAGGACTTCTCGGTGGGGCGGGTGCGCGGGGCCAAGAGCTACCAGGTGGACCTGGCCTTCCGCTTCTTCGTCCAGGAGGCGGGGCAGGAGCGGGTGTCGCTGCAACTGGTGCGGCTGGTGATGGACCGCAACGGCATCAAGCGGATGCTGCGGCTCTACCCGGAGCAGCCCCCCCGGCCCGAGCAGCCCATGCGCTCGGCCGCCTGAGTGGCGGATTTCCGCGTGGTCCGGACGCCGGGTGCCCTATAGAAAGGGCCATGGCTTTCGATCTCAGAACCCGCGTCCGGGAGGGCTGGCAGGACACGCTGCGCGGCATCCTGGAGCAGGCGCGCTCGCTCGGCTCCCAGGCGGTGCTGGCCTTCGACCTGGACTCCACGCTCTTCGACAACCTCCCCCGGCAGGCGCGCATCCTCCGGGAGTTCGGCCAGGCCCGGGCGGTGGAGAAGCTGGGGGTGTGCGAGCCGCGCCACTGGGACAGCGGCTTCGACATGAAGGGGGCCATGCTCAACTGCGGCCTGTCGGCGGAGGAGGTGGACACCCACTTCCACGCGGCCCGGGACTTCTGGCTGGAGCGCTTCTTCACCAGCGAGTACTGCGTGGACGACGTGGCCATCCAGGGCGCGGCGGCCTTCACCCACGCGGTGGCGGCCACCGGGGCCCACCTGGCCTACGTCACCGGCCGCCACGAGGGCATGCGGGCGGGCACCGTGGAGTGCATGCGCCGCAACGGCCTGGCCGTGCCCGGCGAGGGACGCATCCACCTGCTGATGAAGCCGGCCATGCAGGACAACGATGACGAGTTCAAGCGCATCGCCCATGCCCGCCTGGGCGAGCTGGGGACGGTGATCGCCGCCTTCGACAACGAGCCCACCCACGCCAACGACTACCTGCGCCGCTTCCCGGGGGCCCAGGTCGTCCACCTGGCGACCGACCACTCGGGCCGGCCGGTGACGCTCCTCGACGAAATCGTGTCGGTGCCGCACTTCTCACACGAGCCGTGACGCAATGCGCCTAAAGGGGGTCCGCAGGACGGCCCGCCCGGTGGGTGCACGAAAGCGCTTTGGCAGTCCCATGTCCGCGCGCTATGAGGCGCACGGCGTCTGCCGTCCCCAGTTTCCGGGACGGCCTCAATGTTCGGAGGCTTGG
Source organism: Archangium sp. (assembly GCF_057119385.1). Lineage (NCBI taxonomy): Bacteria > Pseudomonadati > Myxococcota > Myxococcia > Myxococcales > Archangiaceae > Archangium > Archangium sp. Next base: position 43,160 of record NZ_DBNGVP010000022.1, read on the forward strand.
CGGTGGCCAGCAAGTACTCGAAGGACCTGCTGTTGACGATGTACCGGAAGATGTACCTGATGCGCCGCTTCGAGGAGCGGGCGGGCCAGCAGTACGGCCTCGGGAAGATCGCCGGTTTCTGCCACCTGTACATCGGCCAGGAGGCGGTAGCGGCCGGTGTCGAGGAGGCCATCCGTCCGGATGACTACATGCTCTCGGGTTATCGCGACCACGCCCAGCCGCTGGCGCGTGGCTCGGATGCCGGCATGGTCATGGCGGAGCTCTTCGGCCGCACCGGCGGCTACAGCAAGGGCAAGGGCGGCTCGATGCACATCTTCGACATCGAGCACCACTTCTACGGCGGCTACGGCATCGTGGGCGCGCAGATCGGCCTGGCGGCCGGCATGGCCTTCGCCAGCCGCTACCGCAACGAGGACCGCATCACCGTGTGCTACTTCGGTGACGCCGCGGCCAACCAGGGCATCTTCCACGAGACGCTCAACATGGCCGTGAAGTGGAAGCTCCCCGTGCTCTACATCTGCGAGAACAACCGCTACGGCATGGGCACGGCCATCGCGCGCGTCGCGGCGGTGCCGGAGATCCACAAGCGCGGTGAGGGCTACGGCATGCGCCACGAGGCCGTGGATGGCATGGACGTGCTGAAGATGTACGAGGCGGTGAAGGACGCGGCCGCGTACATCCGCGCCGGCAATGGCCCGGTGCTGATGGAGGCCAACACCTACCGCTTCCGTGGCCACTCCATGGCCGACCCCGCCACCTACCGCACCAAGCAGGAGGTGGAGGACGAGCGCAAGAACGACCCGATTCCGCGCCTGAAGGACTACACCCTCAAGCAGAAGCTGGCGAAGGAAGAGGAGTTCGACGCCATCGACGAAGAGGTGAAGGCGCAGGTGGACGCGGCGGTGAAGTTCGCCGACGAGTCGCCCGAGCCGGACCTCTCCGAGCTCTGGAAGGACACCATCGTGGAGGAGGGCGAGGAGGACGTGCGCCCCCGCGAGCGCGTGCTGGGCGTGAAGGTGACGAAGTGGCCCAAGTACCCGTCCGGCCAGGAGCTGAAGGTGACCTGGGATCTCGAGCCGCGCGAGCAGGCCGAGAAGGCGGACAAGGCCGCGGGCCTCAAGCGCTAGTGCTCTTCCACTGACCACCCATTACGGATTTCGCATTCGGAGCCAACAATGGCCGAGTTGATGTACCGCGAGGCGCTGAACCAAGCGCTCGCCGAGGAGATGGAGCGCGACGCCAACGTGTTCCTCATTGGTGAGGAAGTGGGCCGCTACCAGGGCGCCTTCAAGGTGTCGCAGGGACTGCTGGACAAGTTCGGGAGCGCGCGCATCATCGACGCGCCCATCTCCGAGCTGGGCTTCACCGGCCTGGGCGTGGGCGCCGCGATGGTGGGCCTGCGTCCGGTGGTGGAGATGATGACGTGGAACTTCGCCATCCTGGCGATGGACCAGATCGTCAACAACGCGGCGAAGCTGCGGCACATGTCCGGTGGCCAGCTGCGCTGCCCCATCGTGTTCCGCGGCCCGGGTGGCGCGGGCGGCCGGCTCTCCAGCCAGCACAGCCAGGCGCTCGAGGCCAACTACGCCCACTTCCCGGGACTGAAGGTGATTGCCCCGGCCACCCCGGCGGACGCCAAGGGCCTGCTCAAGGCCGCCATCCGCGATGACAACCCCGTCATCATGATCGAGGGTGAGCGCCTCTACGCCCTCAAGGGCGAGGTGCCCGAGGGCGAGCACATCGTCCCCATCGGCAAGGCGGACGTGAAGCGCGAGGGCAAGGACGTCAGCATCATCACCTGGTCGCGCATGTACTACTTCGTCGAGGAGGCCGCGAAGCAGCTGGAGGCCGAGGGCATCTCCGTGGAGATCCTCGACCTGCGCACGCTGCGGCCCCTGGACGAGGAAGCCATCCTCGCCACGGTGCGCAAGACGAACCGCGCCATCGTGGTGGAAGAGGGCTGGCCCCTGGCCGGCGTCGGTGCGCAGGTGGTGGACATCATCCAGTCCAAGGCCTTCGACGACCTGGACGCGCCCGTCGTGCGCGTGACCGGCCTCGATGTGAACATGTCCTACGCGGCGAATCTGGAGAACGCGATCCAGCCGGACGCGCCCAAGATCATCGCCGCGGTGAAGAAGGTCCTCTACCGCGAGGGAGCCTGAGAACCGTATGGCCACGCCCATCCAGATGCCCTCCCTCTCTCCGACGATGAAGGAGGGCAAGATCGTCAAGTGGCTCAAGAAGGAGGGCGACAAGGTCTCCTCCGGCGAGGCGATCGCCGAGTGCGAGACCGACAAGTCGAACCTCGAGATTGAGGCCTATGACGACGGGTATCTCCTGAAGATCGTCGTCCCCGAGGGGGAGATGGCCACCGTGGGTGCGCCCATCGCCATCCTCGGTGCCAAGGGCGAGAAGGTGGACGCCGGGGGCGCAGCCGCGCCCGCCGCTCCGAAGGCCGAGGCCCCCAAGCCCGCCGCCGCGCCCGCGCCCGCCGCTCCTGCTCCCGCCGCACAGCCCGCCGCCGGTGGTGGTGGAGGCGATGGCATCCCCGTGGTGATGCCCGCGCTCTCTCCGACCATGACGGAGGGCAAGCTCGTCAAGTGGCTCAAGAAGGAGGGCGACAAGGTCTCCTCCGGACAGGCCATCGCCGAGGTGGAGACGGACAAGTCCAACCTCGAGGTGGAGGCCTACGACGACGGCGTCCTGGCCCGCATCGTGGTGCAGGAGGGCCAGATGGCCAAGGTGGGTGCGCCCATCGCGTTCCTGGCCGGGAAGGGTGGCGCCAAGGCCGCCGCTCCCGCCGCCCAGGCTCCGGCGCCCGCCGCGGCTCCGAAGGCCGAGGCCCCCAAGGCCGCTGCTCCGGCGCCCGCCCAGGCTCCGGCTGCCGCTCCGAAGGCCGCCGTGTCCACGCCGGGAGGCCGGCTGCGTGCCAGTCCGCTGGCGAAGCGCATGGCCCGCGAGCGCGGTCTGGACCTCTCCCAGGTCCAGGGCTCCGGTCCGCTCGGCCGCATCGTGAAGAGCGACATCGAGAAGGCGCTCACCCAGGCTCCGGCCGCCGCCGCCAGGGCTCCCGCCGCCGCGGCGGTTGCTGCCCCGGGCGTGCGTCCCGAGCCGAAGGCGGTGCCCGTCACCACCATGCGCAAGGTCATCGCCCAGCGCATGGCCGAGGTGAAGCCCGGCGTTCCGCACTTCTACCTCTCGGTGGACGTGGAGATGGACGCCGCGCTGAAGATCCGCGAGGAGGCCAAGGCGCTCGAGTCCAAGGTCTCCGTCAACGACATCATCGTGAAGGCGTCGGCGATGGCGCTGCGCCGCTACCCGAAGATGAACGTGTCGCTGCAGGGTGACACCATCCTGCACTTCGAGACGGTGGATGTCGGCATCGCGGTGGCCATCGAGGACGGCCTCATCACCCCCATCATCCGCGACGCGGACAAGAAGGGGCTGTCGGCCATCTCCGCCGAGGCGCGCGACCTGGCCGAGCGGGCCCGCAAGCGTGGCCTCAAGCCGCACGAGTACACGGGCGGCTCGCTGACGGTGTCCAACCTGGGCATGTACGGCATCGACTCGTTCATCGCCGTCATCAACCCGCCGCAGGCGGCCATCCTCGCGGTGGGCTCCGTGTCGGACAAGGTCGTGGTCCGCGACGGGCAGATGGTGGTGCGCAAGCTGATGACGGTGACGCTCTCGGGCGACCACCGCGTCATCGACGGGGCCATCGGCGCCGAGTACCTCCGGGAGCTCAAGGCGCTGCTCGAGCACCCCATGCGGCTGCTGTTCTAGCCGCACCCGCCCCGGCGGGCCGCCCACTCGCGCGGCCCGCCCGGGGCTTCCGGCCCGTCATTCGCGGGCCGGCTCCTTCTCCTCGTGCATCTCGTGCTCCAGCTTGCGCTGGGCCTCGGTGACGCCGGCCTGCTCGGCGCGCTGGGTACCCGTGGGCAGCTCGTTCTCGTGCTCCTCGGAACGGCCCTTGATCCCGGGCCACGGGTCCGGATGGGTGGCCTGCACGTGCTCGATGTGCTCGGCGTAGTGGGGGTCCTTTTTGTCCGCCATCTCGTGCCTCCTCGCTGGTGGGAGTCTCGCCATACGGTGGGGGTTGAGGTGGGAGACGGCCATGGTGGGTGCGATTCCGGAGGCGCCGCTCCCCCGCCTGCTGGGAAGGCGTTCGAAAAGTGCGCGCAACTCTTTCGTGAGCTGCTTAACTTCTCAGCAATGAATGATGACGACATGAGGCGCACGCGGCTGGAGGAAGGCATGAAGGAGTTGGAGACGCGCATGGGAACTCCCTCGCCGCTGGCCCAACCCCTTCACCAGGCCCTGCTCGGGGCCGTGTTCCCCCTGTCCGTGGATCAGCTCGTGCTGCTGGCCCGGGAGAACGAGGCCCCCTCGCTCGTCGTCTCGCTGCTGGGCAGCCTGCCGGCGCGGCGCTTCGAGTCCCTGGACGCCATCCAGCAGGCGCTGGAGTCCCAGGCGGGCGCGAGCGAGGAGGCCACCGAGGCCCCGCTCGCTCCCATGCCCTCGCGCTGAAGGCCCCAGGTGCGCTCTCCTGGGAGCGGGTAGGGGAGCGCTTGACGCCGAGCATGCCGGGGTTCCCGGTGCGTGCGGGTGTTCTCATCTGCTCAAACACGGCCCATCGGGTTTTGGGCGTGACGTGGTATCTCTTGGGGCGTGGGCGCAGTGGGGAGGCACGGCGGAGTGGCGTGGTGGGGCCTGGCCCGGAGAGGAATTCCATGAACCCGTCTGACCTGCCCGCCGTCCTCTATGTCGACGACGACGCGCTCAACCTGAGGGTGTTCGAGGCGAACTTCGGCTCGAAGTTCCGCATCTTTCGCTGCTCGACGCCGGCCGAGGCGCTGACGCTGCTGGAGCAGAAGCGCAGTGAGATCGGCGTCATCCTGTCGGACCAGCGCATGCCGCAGATGACGGGCGTGGAGCTGCTGGAGCGCGCGCGCACGCTGGCGCCGGACGCCAAGCGCATGCTCGTCACCGCGTACTCGGACATGCAGGCCGTCATCGACGCGGTGAACCGCGGCCAGGTGAGCCGCTACTTCGTCAAGCCGTGGGACCGGGCCGAGGTGCTGGCCGCGCTCGAGGACGGCCTGAAGATCGCCCGGCTGGAGCTGCGCATCCGCGAGGTGGAAGGGCGGATGATGAAGGCCGAGCGTCTGGCCACGCTGGGCCAGGTGACGGCCGGCATCGCGCACGAGCTGATGGGCCCCGTGGGCTACCTGTCGCAGAACGTGGCCTCGCTGCGGCGCGATCTGGAGTGCGTGGTGCAGTACGCCTCCAAGCACCTGGCGGCGGATGCCTCGCCCGAGGTGGCGAGCGTGCTGGAGGATCTGCCCTCGCTGCTGCAGGACCTGGCCACGGGCGCGGATCACCTGCGCGGGGTGGCGCTGGGCCTGAGGGCGCAGGCGCGCGGCGAGGACATGGAGGTCTCGGCGGACGTGGCCGAGGTGGTGTCCTTCGCGGTGAAGCTGGCGCGCGCCGAGGTGCGTGATCGCGCCCGCATCACCACCATGGGCGAGCCGGTGAAGGTGACGTTCGGCCCGGTGAAGCTGACGCAGGTGCTGCTCAACCTGATCGTCAACGCGGCGCAGGCCATGGAAGGCACGGGCCGGCCGGGCCGCATCGAGGTGCGGTGGACGTCGCGCGAGCAGAACGTGGTGCTCACCGTGGCGGACAACGGCTGCGGCATCTCGCAGGAGCTGCAGGAGAAGGTCTTCCAGCCGCTCTTCACCACCAAGCCGGTGGGCATTGGCACGGGCCTGGGCCTGTCCATCTGCAAGGAGCTGGTGACGCAGGCGGGCGGCGCGGTGCGGCTGTCGTCCAAGCAGGGCGAGGGCACCGAGGTGGAGCTCACGCTCCAGCGAGTCCAGCTCCCCTGAGTCCGAAGGCGTTGTGCAGCAGGCGCCACACGCGCAGGAGCGCCTGCTGCTCATGGGCGCCGATGTGCTCCACCAGCACCTCGCGCCGCGTCTCCTGCTTCGAGTCCTTGCCCCCGGGGCGCCACGCCACCACCAGCGCGTAGCGTCCGGGCGCACGCTCCACCACATCCACCGAGGTCACCTCGTCGAAGGGCACCCACTCGGCGCGGGTGGCTCCCGGGGCCCAGCGCAGCCGCTCCAGCCGCAGCCGCTCGGTGGCGAAGTGCAGCACGAAGCGGCGCCGGCCGAGCTGTCCCTCCAACTGGAGCGCGAAGCCCACCAGGGCCACCGCCACCATGCCCAGCGCGAGCGGCACGGAGCCCACCGCCCCCTCGCCGCCCAGCAGCACCCCCACCACCGCGCCCGCCGTGCACAGGGCCGCCAGCACCAGACAGAGGCTCGGGAGCTGCCGCCGCCAGAAGGCGGGCGGGAGGGACTCGCCCAGGAGTCGGCCGGGCTCGTACCGGAGTCGTACGTCGCCCAGCCGCCGCGGGGCGGGGTTCTCCTCCAACGCGTTCGCGAAGCTCGCCACGTCTTCCAGCATAAGCCTCACATGGCGTTGCTCGAAGTCCGGCGCGAGCTGTGCGATTCTCGACCGCATGGACCTCCCCTTCGAGACGGACGAGGGCGGCGGGGGTGAGGAGGGTGGAGGGACCCTCGCCTCGACCGTGCTGGTGGTGGACGACGAGCCCGTGGTGCGCGACGTGTGCGCCCGGTTGCTGTCGCGTGAGCCGGACCTGGTGGTGAGCCTGGCCGAGGACGCCGAGGAGGCGCTGGAGCTGCTGCGCTCCCAGCGCTTCGACGTGCTCATCACCGACAAGAACCTGCCGGGCATGGGCGGCGTGGAGCTGATCGCCGAGGCCCGAGGCCTGCAGCCGGCGCTGGAGGCGGTGATGATCACCGGCTACTCCAGCTCGGAGTCGGTGATCGCCGCCTTCGCGGCCGGAGCGAGCGACTACATCCTCAAGCCCTTCGAGGACCTGCGGCTGGTGCGGGCCAAGGTGCGCGCCGCGCTGGAGCGCCGCTCGGAGCGGGTGAAGGGGCGCGAGCTGGCGCGGCGGGTGGCCCGTGAGGCCGCCGAGCTGCTGGAGGCCGGTGGGCAGGCCTCGCCCGAGGCGCGCGAGCAGCTGGAGACGCAGCTGCGCGCCTACGAGCAGGCGAGCCGGGTGGCCCCGGGCGGGCAGATCGCCGTGGTGGGCAGTGCGGATGCGCTGCGGGCCCTGCTGGACGAGGGACTCGAGGCCGTGGCGCTGCCCCCGGACTCTCCGGCGCTGATGGGCGCGGCCGTGGTGGTGCTGGAGACGGGCTCGGCGGACTGGTGGGAGATCGCCGAGCGCCTCCAAGCGGCCACGCCGGACGTGGTGCTGCTGGCCGGCCCCCACGCGGACCTGGCGGACCTGCTGGATGCGATCACCCTGCGCCTGGAGCTGGTGGGCTTTGGCACCGCCTCTCCGCTGTCGCTGCCGGAGCGGGTGCGCATGCTGCTGATGCGCCGCAGCCTGCAGCGGGCCCAGGCGGGCCTGGCGTCGGCCCTGGCCACCTTCCGCGCGAGCCTGGGCGCGTAGCCTCGAGCGGGGCGGGCCCGCAAAAGCGAAGCGCCCGCCTCTCGGAGAGAAGCGGGCGCTTCAGTGACCCTGCCGGGATTCGAACCCGAGTTTGTGCCGTGAGAGGGCACCGTCCTAACCGCTAGACGACAGGGCCGTGCTACCCAACCCTACTGTGCTTCAGTGACCCTGCCGGGATTCGAACCCGAGTTTGTGCCGTGAGAGGGCACCGTCCTAACCGCTAGACGACAGGGCCGGTATTGCTACGACCGGGTAATACAAGCTGGGGAACTAGGATTCGAACCTAGATAAGCAGAGTCAGAGTCTGCTGTCCTGCCGTTAGACGATTCCCCAAGGACTGCTCTGCTGCGTGCTGCCGAAGTGCTGTCTGACTACCGCAACCGCCCTGCCTCTGCAACTTCCTTTTTCGAACCGCCCGGCTACCGCGACTTCTTCCCGGACTTCGATTCCGGCTTCTTCGCGGGCTTGGCCGGAACCGGCGCCGCCTGCAGCGGAACGACGTAGATACGGACCTCGTCGTTCGCCTCATAAATGTTCAACCCCTCGAAGTTCCTTCCCGAGGGATTGACGATGTGGACGGCCTTCACGCCCGGCTGGTTGACCACCGACCTTCGAGGGAAGGCGCTCGCTGGATAGACCGTCTTGTAATACTCCAGCGTCTTCTCGAAATCGTGCGGTGCCCGGTACCGCAGCTCGCCGACCTTCTGCGAGCCATCGGGGATTTGAGCCCCGTTCACCACCTCCGCCGCCGCCACCGATACCCAGAGCGCCGCTACCGCCGCCCCGAGCGGGCGCGCCTTATAGAAAAGGCAGATCAGGCTGTCAAGGGCTCGCGTCATGGGGCGGCAGGATAGGGCCCACGGGCGGAGGTGTCCACCCCAACCTGTGGGCCCTGTTGAGGGCAGGTGACTACGGCCGGGCCAGCGCCGCGTCCAGGCGGTGGAGCGTCTCCTCGCGGCCCAGCAGCTCGAGCGTCTCGCCGATGCCCGGGCTCACCGTTCCGCCGGTGGCCGCCACGCGCACCGGCTGGGCCACCTTGCCCATGCCCACGCCGGCCTGCTCGCTCACCTTCTTCACCACCTCGTCCAGCGCGGCGGCGCTCCACTGCGGCAGCGCGGCCACCTGCTCGCGCACCTGGGTGAGCAGTGGCTTGGACTCGGCGGTGAGGTGCTTGGCCGCGGCCTTCTCGTCCAGCGTCACGCCGTGCTGGAAGTACTTGAGGGCCATGTCCGCCATCTCCTGCAGCGTCTTGGCGCGCTCGCGGAAGGCCATCACCACGCGCTCCAGCCGCGGGTCTCCCGCCTTCACCTGCACGTCCCGGGCGGCGAGGAAGTTCACCAGCTGCTCGGCCACCACCGCGGGAGGCAACATCTTGAGCCACTGCTGGTTGAGCCACATCAGCTTGTCCGGGCTCCACACGCCGGAGGTGGTGCCCACGTGGTCGAAGTCGAACCACTCCACCATCTGCTCGCGCGAGATGACCTCGTCGTTGCCGTGGCTCCAGCCCAGGCGGATGACGTAGTTGCTCAGCGCCTCGGCCAGCACGCCGTTGCGCTTGTGCAGCATCACGTCCGCCTCGGGGTGCTTGCGCTTGGAGAGCTTCTCGCGGTCCGGCCCGAGGATGAGCGGGAAGTGGGCGAACTCGGGCGGCTTCCACCCGAAGGCCTGGTACAGCATCAGCTGCGGGAAGGTGGAGTTGACGTGCTCCTGCCCGCGCCCCACCAGGGTGATGTCCATGGTGCGGTCGTCGATGACGCAGCCGTAGTTGTAGAGGGGGATGCCGTCCGCGCGCATCATCACCCAGTCATCCAGGTCCGAGTACTGCTTGGTGATGGGCCCGAGCACCTTGTCGTTGAACGTCACCTGACCCTCGCCATCCGGCATGCGGAAGCGGATGACGGCGGTGCGGCCCTCGGGGATGTCCTTGCGGTCGCGGCAGGTGCCCTCGTACTTGTAGGTGCCCGGCTTGCCCGTGGCCTTCTCCACCGCGGCGCGCCGCGCGTCGATCTCCTCGCGCGTGCAGTAACAGCGGTAGGCCTTGCCCTCGGCGATGAGCTGGTCCGCGTACTTCTTGTAGAGCTCCAGGCGCTGCGTCTGGAAGTAGGGCGCCACGGGGCCCTCCTTGCCCGGACCCTCGTCCCAGTCGATGCCCAGCCAGGTGAGCCCGTCGAGGATGGCCTTCACGGACTCCGGCGTGGAGCGCTCCTGGTCCGTGTCCTCGATGCGCAGGATGAACACACCCCCGTGGCGCTTGGCGTAGAGGTAGTTGAAGAGGGCGGTACGGGCGCCTCCGATGTGCAGGTAGCCGGTCGGAGACGGAGCGAAGCGGACGCGAGGAACAGGAGCCATATCGAAGGGGCGCGGATAGCAGGAGCGGGCTTGGGTGGTCAACGAGCGGCCGGGACTGGCCGTCTTCGCTGCCCGCGGCCCGGCCAATGCATTAGACTGCCGCGCACCGAGGGCTCTTGCATGAAACTTCACACCGCGCTCCGCGCGCTCCTGCCGTTCGTCCTACTGCTCTCCCTGGCGGCGAGCGCCACCACGATGCTGAGGGCGGACCTGCCGGAGCTCGCCCAGTCCTCCGATGCCATCGTCCACGGCACCGTGCGCCGGGTGGAAAGCCGGTGGAGCGGCGATGGACGCCGAATCATCACGGATGTGGAAATCCAGGTCACCGAGGCCCTGAAGGGGCAGGCGAGCGGCACGGTGCTCGTCACCCAGCCGGGTGGGCGGGTAGGCGACATCGGGCAGCGGGTGAGTGGCCTCGCCGCCTTCACCCCCGGGGAGGAGGTCGTCGTCTTCCTGGAGCGCCACGGCAAGCAGGCCTTCCGCGTGTCGGGCATGGTCCAGGGCAAGTACCAGGTGCAGCGCTCGGAGGATGGCAAGAGCGCCATGGCCGTGCCGGAGCCCACCGGTGACGTGCTCCTGCTGGACCGGGACTCGCGCCAGCCCACCCCCTCCTCGCAGCGCTCCATGTCGCTGCCGGAACTCAAGGCCGCCATCCGCACCGCGCTCGAGCAGAAGCCGGCTCCCACGCGCGCCCAGGAGAAGCGGCCGTGATCGTCGCCTCGCTCCTGGTCTCGCTCGCCCTCGGGCAGAGTGCGCCCTTCATCCGCAGCCGCGTGAATACGGCCGCGGATGCGCAGTGCCTCTTCTGGACGGTGCCCACCCTCAACTGGCAGCTCAGCAGCGTGGGCAACCCGAACACCAGCACGGAGGAGCAGAAGCAGAAGGAGTTCGCGGCCATCCGGCGCTCCTTCCAGAGCTGGCAGTCCATCTTCGACTCCTGCGGCAACCTCCGCTTCTCCGAGGGCTCCCCCGTGGATGACCGCAAGGTGGGCTACGAGCTGAAGGGGGACAACCGCAACCTCGTCCTCTTCCGCTCCCGGCGCTGCGCGGACTTCGTCCCCTCCGACAACAAGTGCTGGGACGAGGAGACGTGCGGCAACGACTTCGACTGCTGGGACAGCAACCCGGACACCATCGGCCTCACGCTCACCACCTACGACGAGAAGTCCGGCATCATCTACGACTCGGACATCCAGCTGAACGCGAGCGGCTTCGTCTTCACCACCGTGGATCCGCCCGCGCCCATCTGCTCGCGGCCCGTCAGCACCAACCCCGGCACCTGCATCGCCACCGACGTGCAGAACACCATGACGCACGAGATCGGCCACCTGATCGGCCTGGACCACACCCGGGCGCTCGGCTCCGTCATGAACCCGAGTGCCCCCCAGGGTGAGGTGTCCAAGCGCACCATCGACGAGGGCTCCGCCGACTTCGTGTGCGAGACGTACCCGAGGGGCCAGGCCAGCCAGAGCTGTGCCTCGCCCTCGCTGGAGCGCAGCGGGACCGCCACCGTGCTGGGTCCGCATGCCGGGTGCTCGAGCTCCGGCGCCGGGGCCTGGTGGCCCGCGATGATGGGAGGGGCCCTGCTCGCGTGGCGCCGCCGCCGGAGCAGCCGCCGATGATGCGCTCCTCGCCGTGGCTCGCCCTCGTGGCGCTCGTCCTCTGCGCGCCCGGGGCCGAGGCCCAGCGGTACCAGCGCACCCTGGTGCCCGGGCGGCCCTACTGTGTCCTCTGGCCCGGCCGTGACTTCGTGTACCGGTTCGATGCCGCCGGCAGCCGCCGCACGCCCGGGGACTCCGAGTTCGCTTCGCTCGAGGCCGCGTTCTCCTCCTGGCGCGCGGTGTCCGCCACCTGCAGCGACTTCACCTTCACCCGCGGGCCGGACATCCAGAATCCCCGGGTGGGGTACGTGCGGGACAGCCAGGATCCCAACGCCAACGAGAACGTCATCACCTTCCGCGAGGTGGACTGCAACGACATCGTCCCGCCGGAAGATCCGTGCCTCGAGTCCGACACCTGCTCCAACGTCTACGCCTGCTGGGACCACGGCGCCGCCGTCATCGGGCTGACCACCACCACCTTCAGCTACCGCACCGCCTACATCCTCGACGCCGATGTCGAGTTCAACGCCAGCGTCAACGGCCGGGGCTTCCTCTTCACCACCGTGGACTCGCCGATGTGCGAGGGCGCGCAGTCCACCGACTGTGTCGTCACGGACGTCCAGAACACCGCGACCCACGAGTTCGGTCACGTGGTGGGGTTGGACCACGTGTCCGAGCTCGGCTCCACCATGGAGCCCACCGCGCCGCCGGGGGAGACCCACAAACGCATCATCGACGCGGGCAGCGCCGCCGGCTTCTGCCAGGCCTACCCCCGGGGCCTGCCGCCCACCCAGTGCGTCGGGCCCGAGCCCGGCCGTCACTTCCAGGCCATTTCGCAAGGCCCCGGCATTGGGTGCGGCGCGGCGCCCGAGGCCCTGTTTCCCACGGCGGCGTTGCTGGGACTGCTCTCGCTCGGCCGGCGGAGGAAGCGGCCAGCCAGGCGTGATGGAGCGGACTCCTGACGCTGGAGTGATTAAAGAAGGGGGGCCCATGGCCATCGCCTTCTTCGACCTGGACAAGACGCTGCTCGCGGTGAACTCGGGTTCCCTGTGGATCCGCCGCGAGCTCGCCCTGGGCCACATCTCCCGCATGCAGGCGATGCGCGCCAGCCTGTGGCTCGCCCGCTACCACATGGGCCGCGTCTCCATGCAGGACGCGCTGCTCCAGGCCATGTCCCATCTCCAGGGCCGCGACGAGCAGCCCATCCGCGAGCGCACCATCCGCTTCTACGAGGAGCTGGTCCGCTCGCAGTACCGCCCCGGTGCCCTGCGCGCCCTCGAGGAGCACCGCTCGGCCGGGGACAGGCTCGTCCTGCTCACCTCGTCCTCCGGTTATATGTCCGAGCTGGTGGCCCGCGACCTGGGCCTGGATGCCATCCTCTGCAACCGCCTCGAGGTGGATGCCGCCGGCTGCTACACCGGGCGCCCCCTGGGCGAGGTGTGCTTCGGCGAGGGCAAGCGCTCCCATGCCCAGGCCCATGCCGCCGAGGCCGGTGTCCCGCTGTCCTCGTGCGCCTTCTACACGGACTCGTACTCGGACCTGCCCGTGATGGAGGTGGTGGGCCGCCCCGTGGCCGTCCACCCGGATCGCCGCCTGCGCCGCGAGGCCCTGCGGCGCGGCTGGCCCGTGGTGGATTGGGGGACGCCCGAGGCGGCGGGGGCCGTGGCCCTCGAGTTCCCCTCACAGTGAGGCATCACTCGTAGTCGACTACGAGTGGTGTAGGTTGATGTGCCACATCAATCGTAGTCGACTACGAGTGATGGTGTTCAAGGCGCTCATACCCTCACCCCGACCCTCTCCCAGAGGGAGGAGTGGGGGTGAGCGAGGAGGGGAGGCGGCTCAGCGGCGGCGCGGCGCCACCAGCCGGATGTTGAAGACGTAGTCCACCGCCACCGGCTTGCCCTGCAGCTGGATGGGCTTGTAGGTGCGCGACTGCAGCGACTGCACCACCGCCTCGTTCATGTGCGGCAGGCCCTTGATGACCCGGCAGTTCTCCACCTGGCCCTTCTTGGTGATGGTGCACTTCACCACCATCGTCCCCTCCACGCGGGCCGCCAGCGCCTCGCGCGTGTAGACGATGTCCTTGCCCTGCAGCTCCACCGGACGCGGCATGCCCTCCTGGAAGGGCACCGGCCCGTCTCCCGTGGGCGCCAGGCCCTTGGACAGCGCCAGCACCGGCACCGCCAGGCCTCCACCCGCGGGCTCCGCCGCCGGCTTCTGCTCCGCCTGCTTCGGCGCCGCTCCGGGCACCGGCGCCGGAGGCGGCTCCGACTCCAGCATCACCGGCGCAGACATGGAGCCCAGCGCCGTCACCGTGGAGTTCCGTCCCTCGGTGCCCGAGGCATGCTCCACCTGGTTCCTCGAGGAGGACGCGACCCGGCTGCCCCCGCGCGCACGCTGCAGCTTCTGGGAGAACACCACGTCACCCGAGCCGCCCGTGATGACCGTCTCCGTCTGGTAGCCGTCGAGCGAGAAGGTGAGCTCGGCGGTGACCGTGTCCTGGCCCTTCTCCTTGGGAATCTCCAGCAGCAGCGGCGTCGTGCCGCGCTCCTCGCCCCTGTAGACGACGCGCGCCCCCGTGGGCTGGCTCATCAGCCGGAAGCGCACCACCTGAGCCGCCGCCTTCTCCTCGGGCGCCGTCACCTGCGCCGCCGCCACCGGCTCCTGCTTGGGCTCCGCGCGCGTGAAGACCCCAGAGGACCACAGCAGCCCGCCCGTGAGGGCCACGGCGATGCCTCCGCCCACCAGCCCTCCCAGCAGCAGCGTGCGCCGGCGGGTCTTCTGCATGTCCGGCGGCACCACCACGCTGATGTCCACCGCCAGCGTGTTGTTCTCCGCCCCGTTGTCCCCGGTGATGCCCGCGAAGAGCGGCGTCTTGTGCGGACCCGTGGTGTTCTGCCCACCCGGCCGCTTGAAGATGCCGCTGTGTCCGCCCGCGGCCATGCTGGCCCCGCGCATCGCCTCCAGCAGCTCCTCCATCGTCTGGAAGCGGCGCGCTGGATCCTTCTCCAGGCACCTGCGCACCAGCAGCTCGATGTCCGGCGGCACCTGCACGTCCGGCCTCACCGAGCTGAACGCGGGGGGCGGCTCCTTGTGGTGCGCGAAGATGAGCTCGATGTGATCCTTCGAGACGAACGGCGGCCGCCCCACCAGCATCTGGTAGAGCATCACCCCCAGCGAGTACACGTCGCTGCGGATGTCCGCCTCGTTGCGCGCCTGCTCCGGCGCCATGTACGCCGGCGAGCCCAGGAAGGTGCCGCTCTGGGTGATCTCCGGGTTGGGCGCGTCCTCGGTGGGGGCGATCGACTTCACCAGCCCGAAGTCCAGCACCTTCACGAGATCCTGATCGGACTCGTTGAGGACCATGATGTTGGCCGGCTTCAAGTCCCGGTGCACCACGCCCAGGTTGTGGGCCTCGCGCAGTGAGCGGCAGATCTGCTGGGCGATGCTCAGCGCGCGCGCCCAGGGCAGGGGACCGGTCTCCGCCAGGAGCTGGCCGAGCGTGCGGCCCTCCAGGTACTCCATGGCGATGTAGTAGATGCCGTCGTCCGTCTGCCCGTAGTCGATCACCGTCACCGTGTTGGGGTGGCGGAGCTTGGAGGACAGCGAGGCCTCGCGCAGGAAGCGCTTCTGGAAGCCCGGATCCTTGCTGGTGGGGAAGTTGGGGTTGAGCACCTTGAGCGCGACCACCCGATCCAGGGGGGTCTGCTGGGCCCGGTAGACCCGTCCCATGCCTCCGACGCCGATCGGCTCGAGGATGCTGAAACGGCCGTTGAGCGTTCGCCCGATGAGAGGATCCGAGCCACCATCGCCCGGTCCCTGCGAGTCGCCCTGCGAGTCGCCGGTCACCATTTTCTTTATGCTCCCCCGGTCTTGGCCTGGGTCGGAACCATCCGCACGGCCTCCCATGAAACCACATCTCCCGGAAACACGCGACCTGTCGAGGGGGGCGCCTGCCCGGTTCCTGTCCTCCCAACTCCACCGCGTGCCCGGCGAGCAGCCGGATGTGAGCCCCGCATTGACGGGTCCCGCAATGTCGGACTACCGTCCAATCCTCTTCCCGCATGGACCCCAGCGGGCTCGCGATGGTCGATTCCCCTCCGATGACAGCGGCTGAAGCCCAGGCGAGGCGTGCGTCGGTGCAGAAGCGCCTGGCGCAGGTGGAAGAGGAGATCGTCCGGCTCCGGCGCGAGCTGGCCACGCTCGGCGTGGATCAGCGGCTGCCCGGCCTCTACCTCACGGTGGAGGTGGCCGGTACCACCGCATTGCTGCCCGTCGAGGCGGTGATGGAGGTGGTGCGGCTGGTGGCCATCGAGCCCCTGCCGGCGGCGCTCCCCCATGTGCGCGGCACCATGCTCTACCGGGGCACTCCCGCGGTGGTGGTGGACCTGGCCGCCATGCTCGGCGTGCGCCGGGAGCCGGACCTGGACGCGCACCTGGTCATCTGTGGGGGCGCCCGCACGGTGGCCGTCCTCGTGGATCGGGTGCGCGACCTGGTCGAGTCCCCGGTGCTGGTGGAGGGCTCCGTCTCCGGAGAGTCCACCCACGCCTGGGATGGGACGGGGTTGATGGCGGGCCTGTGCCGCACGCCCGAGGGCATCCGCCCGCTGCTGCGCGCCTCGGCCATCCTGGCCGTTCCGGAGGGGGCGTGAAGGACACGGTGCGCGTGGAGCGCCTCGACGAGGCGACCCTGGGCGGGCTCGAGTCCGTGCTGCGCATCGCGTGCGGCATGGTGCTGGCCCCCAGTGTGCGGCCCTCGTTGGGGACCGCCCTCACGCGCGCCGCCGAGTCCCAGGGACTCCCCACCGCCGACTTCCTCCAGCGGCTGCTGGCCCGCGACACCGCGGCGGTGGAGGCCTTCATCGGCTACGCCGTCATCGGCGAGACCTACTTCTTCCGCCACCCGGAGCAGCTGCGCGAGCTGGCCCGCATGGCTCCCTCCCACCCCGGCCCCTTCCTGGTGTGGAGCGCCGGGTGCGCCAGCGGCGAGGAGCCCTACAGCATCGCCATGACGCTGCTGGCCGCGGGCCTGCCTCCCGAGTCCATCCGCGTGGTGGGCACGGACGTGTCCGGGCGGGCCCTGGAGCGGGCCCGGCAGGCCACCTACTCCCCCTGGTCCGTGCGGCGCATGGAGCCCGAGCTGGAGCGCCGCTTCCTCACCATCCGCCCGGAGGCCGTCAGCGTCCCCCCCGAGGTCCGCGCCCGGGTGGAGTTCCGCCGGCACAACCTGGTCACGGATCCGCCGCCCGTGTCCGGTGCCCAGGCCGTCTTCTGCCGCAACGTCCTCATCTACTTCCCCCCGGAGGTCATCCCCACGGTGCTGGAGCGGCTCGTCCGGGCGCTGGCCCCCGGTGGCTGGCTCTTCCTCGCCCCCGCCGAGGTGCCCTTCGCCAAGGGCATGGGCCTGGAGGAGCGCGAGGTGGAGGGCATGCCCGTGTTGTGCAAGCCCGTCCCCGGTGAGCGCGTCACCCCTCGGGCCGCCCGCCCCGCGCCCCTCCGGGTGCTCGCCCCCCGTGCCCCCACCAGCCCGCTGCGGCGCGTGCAGACGCCCACCCGCGCCACCCCGGCCACCGAGGCGCCCGCCCCCGCGGCCGCTCCCGTGGCCCAGGCCCTCCGGGCAGGCCCGGCCATGACGCCCCCGCCGCTCCCCCCGGCGCCTGGCGGGACGGGCACCCCCGTGGCGGACTCGCTGGAGCAGGCCCTGGCCGCCGCGCGCGCCGGCCAGTTCGACGTGGCCGAGGAGTTCGCCCGCCTGGCCGCTCGCGAGCTGTCCCCCGAGGCCTACCTGCTGCTGGCCATGGTGGCCGAAGGCCGGGAGGACGTGCAGGGGGCCGTGGCCGCGGTTCGCAAGGCGCTCTATCTGGAGCCTCAACTGGCCATCGGTCATGCGATGCTCGTGGCGTTGTATGGGCGGCTGGGTCAGCCCGAGGAGGCGGAGCGGGCCCGCCGGAACGCCCTCCGGGCGCTGGAAGGACTGGATGACGAACACGTGCTGCGCGGAGTGGAGGCGATGACGGCGGGGGGGTTGCGGCGCGCGCTCGTTCCGGGCGTGAGGATGGGAAAGTCGGGTGCGCGATGAGCTTGGAGGAGCTGTGGAAGTCACTGGCATGAAACCGCCCGAGATCCAAAGGCTGGACATGCGCCGGCTCAGCCTGAGGACCAAGATCCTGGCCATCACCGGCGTGTCGGGCGCGCTGGTGACGGCCGTGCTCGTCGCCGTCTTCTCGTTCCAGATGCGCGAGTCGCTCAAGGTGGAGTTCGCCAAGCGCGCCGCGGCGGCCAGCCAGGAGCTGGCCCACCACCTGGGCACCGCCACCTGGTCCCGGGACGAGGAGGGCCTGCGGCTGGCCACGGCCATCACCCTGCGCAGCAACCCCAACATGGCGTACGTGGTGGTGCGCGATCGGCAGGGAGAGCTCCTCGGCCACGCCGAGGTGCAGCGCCTGGTGAACCCGGCGATGCTGCCGGCCCTGCCCGAGGACGCCCCCGCCCGCCGCGAGCTGTCCGTGGGCAAGCGGCCGGTGCTGGAGACGTCCGCCCCCATCTACTTCGAGCCGCGCGGCCCCCGGACCGAGGGCGGCTCCCAGCCGCGGGAGCTCGTGGGCTCGGTGCAGGTGGGCCTGGAGCTGGACGTGCTGGAGGAGGCCGTCCAGAGCATGGCCGTGCGCGCCCTCGGCCTGGGCCTGCTGGCGCTCGCCGTGTGCCTGCTGGGCGTGGCCGCGCTGTGCCGCGTGCTCATCGTCCCGCTGGAGCGCCTGGCGCGCGCGGCGGCCGGCATGGCCTCGGGAGACCTGCGGCAGCAGATCGACGCCAGCGGCAGCGACGAGGTGGGAGACCTGGCGCGCAGCATCGCCACCATGGCGGAGATGCTCACCAACCTCCTCAAGGACCTGCGCGGCGCGGCGGCGGACATGGAGCGCGAGGCCACCAACGTGCTGGCCACCTCCTCGCAGCAGTCCGCCATGGCCAACGAGCAGGCCTCCGCCATCCACGAGACGGGCGCCACCGTGGCGGAGATCGCCCAGACGTCCAAGCAGGCCACCTCCTTCGCGGACACCGTCATCAGCGGCACCAGCCGCTCGGATGCCCTGGGCGCCGATGGCCAGAAGGTCGTCGACGAGAGCGTGGCCGCCATGGAGAAGCTCAGCGAGCAGGTGAAGGCCATCGCCCTCGCCATCACCGACCTCAACGAGCAGACGCTCCAGATTGGCGACATCATCACCACCGTGAAGGACGTGGCCGAGCAGTCCAACCTGCTGGCGCTCAACGCCTCCATCGAGGCGGCCAAGGCGGGAGATCAGGGCCGCGGCTTCGCGGTGGTGGCCATGGAGATGCGCACCCTGGCCGAGCAGTCGAAGATGGCCGCCAACCAGGTGCGCGCCCTGCTGGGCGAGGTGCAGAAGGGCACCCGCGCCGCCGTGTCGGCCACCGAGGAGGGCAGCCGCCGCGCCCTGGCCGCCATGGAGCTGGCCCAGAGCGCCGGGGCCGCCATCAAGGGCCTGTCCGACGTCATCCGGGACTCCTCGGGTGCCGCCCGGCAGATCGCCGGCAATACCCGGCAGCAGACCATCGGCGTGGAGCAGATCGCCGCGGCGATGAACGAGTTGACCATCGCCATGCAGGACAACGTGGAGGGCACCAAGCGCATCGAACAGGTGGCCGGTAACCTCTCCAATCTTTCCAAGCGCTTCTCCGACCTCGTCGGGAAGTACCAGCTGTGACCGGGGGCGTGTTCGTGGAGGCAAGGGACGTATGAAGGTTCTGATCGTCGAGGACACGAAGACCATCACCAACCTCATCCAGGTGTACCTGATGGGGTGGGGGCTGGAGTTCTTCGAAGCGAGTAACGGAGTGCAGGGACTGGCGCGCGCCCGGGAGATCAAGCCGGATCTGATCATCTCGGACGTGCAGATGCCGGAGATGGACGGGTTCGCCCTGTGCGCGGCCGTCCGCGCCGACCCCATCCTCTTCTCCACGCCCTTCGTGATGCTGACGTCGCTCAAGGATGACGCGAGCCGGCAGCGCGGACGGCTGGTGGGTGCGAGCGCCTTCCTCAACAAGCCCGTGGCGGTGGATGACCTGCGCGAGAAGGTGCGCAGCATCCTGAAGCTTCCCGCCAGCAAGTACTGACGAGGGGTCATGGCCGGCGACCAGTCGCGCGAGAAGATCGACTACACGGCCCTGCGCCGCAAGCTGGACGAGGCGCAGGCGGTGCTCGAGGGCGCCCAGGTGCTCAGCCCGGAGCGGCGCCGCGAGGTGCTGGCCGAGCGTGCGCGCGCGCTGGCCGAGTCGCGCCATGAGGAGCGGCGCGAGACGTTGTCGGTGCTCGCCTTCCGCGTGGGCGGTGAGCGCTATGCCGTGCCCATCGACGCGGTGGACCACGTGCTGGAATCCAAGGGCCTGTGCCCGCTGCCGGGCGCCCCGCGCCACGTGCTGGGCGCGCTGGTGTCGCGCTCGCGCGTGGTGCCGGTGCTGGACTTGCGGCAGGTGCTCGGCCTGGAAGGAGGCGGCATGTCCGACCTGACGCGCGTGGTGGTGGTCGAAGTGTCCGAGGAGTTCTTCGGACTGGCGGCCGAAGAGGTGGATGGACGGCAGGAGCTGCCTCGCGCGGACCTGTCGCACCCGCCGCCTGGACCTTTCACGTTCCTCACCCGGGAGCGGTTGATGGTGCTGGACCTCGTCCAGCTCAGCGATCCCGCGGTCGTGGGGCGGGGCTAGGGCGAGGGACGAATGGATCCTCGGGTTCTGCGGAGCCTCTGGCCCATCTTCGCCGCGGAGACGCGCGAGCAGCTGCAGACCATCGGCACCGCGGTGCTGGGGCTGGAGCAGGGCTCGGCCGATCAATCGGCCGAGCAGCTCATCGCGCTCAAGCGGGAGGTGCACAGCCTCAAGGGGTCCGCGGCCAGTCTGGGCCTGGCGGACATCGAGCAGTTGATGCACGCCCTCGAGGACGGGCTGGCGCGCTGCGCTCCCGGCCATGTGCCGCCTCCCGGACTGGTGGAGACGACGCTGCGGATCCTCTCGGCCATGGAGGCGGCGCTCAACCGCGGTGACGCGGGCGAGATGCCGGCCATCGAGGGCCTGGGGCCGCTGCTGGCCGCGCTCGGGCGCGGTGGCTTCGAGCAGGCCCCCGAGGTGAAGGCCAACAAGGTGCCGGCGCAGTTCCGGCGCGACGGCCTGCAGACGCTCGAGAAGCTGGAGACGTCGCTGACGCGGCTGTGCTCGCCGGGCCTGGAGGACCGCCCCGGTGCCGTCTGGGAGGCGGTGGGCCTGGCCGAGCTGCTGAAGGCCGCGGCCAACACCGCCGGCATCTCCGCCGTGGAGTCGCTGGCGAGCTCCGTGCGGGCGGGTTTCGCGCGCATGGAGGAGGCGGGCGTCGGGGCCAGCGTGGCGGCCTCGGACATCGCGGGCTCGCTGGTGCAGCTGCGCGGCGCCCTGGAGTCGCTCTCCGAGGAGACGCCGGCCGAGCCCGCGGCGGCCCCGGCCGAGCCCGAGGTGACGGCACGCTCGGCGGCCGGCCGGCGCCAGCAGGACATGGACCGGGCGGTGCGCGTGTCCGTGCGGACGCTCGACTCGCTGGCGCTCCAGGTGGAGCAACTCGCGGCGGGCCGGGCACAGCAGCTGCGCCGCGCCGAGGCCCACCGCGAGCTGTTGGAGCAGACGCACCAGGCCCTGCTGCAGCTGGAGCGCGCGGCGCAGCAGCTGGCGCTCTCCGGAGGCGGCGGCGCGCTGGAGTCGCTGCGCGCGGGCGTGGGACAGGTGCGCGGCGTGCAGAAGCGGCTGGTGCAGCTGTCCAAGGACGTGCACCGCGAGGGCGAGCAGCTGGCGCTGGTGGCCCAGGTGGTGCGCGACGACCTGCGCGATCTCCGCATGGTGCCGGCCTCGCAGGTGCTGGAGCCGCTCAAGCGCACGGTGCGCGAGCTGGCGGCGCGGTTGGGCAAGGACGTGGAGCTGGTGCTCGCCGGGGGCGACGTGCGCATCGACCGGCGCATCGTCGACGTGCTGAAGGATCCGCTGCAGCACCTGGTGCGCAACGCGCTGGACCACGGCATCGAGACGGCGGCGCAGCGCACGGCCGCGGGCAAGCCGCCGCGCGGACTGCTCACGGTGCGCGTGGAGCCCCGGGGCACGCGTCTGGCGGTGGTGGTGGAGGACGACGGCGGAGGCCTGTCGCCGGAGAACGTGAGGGCCACGGCCGTGCGCCGCGGGCTGCTCACCGAGGCGGAGGCCGCCAAGCTCACCGAGATGCAGGCCGCGCGGCTCGTCTTCGAGCCGGGCTTCTCCACGAGGGATCAGGTGACGGAGACGTCCGGCCGCGGCGTGGGCCTGGACGTGGTGCAGACCACCGCCACGCGGCTGCAGGGCGCGGTGGACCTCTCCTACGAGAAGGGCAATGGCACGCGCTTCACCATCGACCTGCCGCTGATTCTCGCGGGCGCGCTGGGGCTGCTGGTGCGCACGGGCACGGCGGTGGTGGCCATTCCCTCGGACGCGGTGGAGCGCGTGCTGCGCCTGTCGCCCGGGGACGTGGGCACGGTGGCCGGGCACGTGGTGGCGCGCGTGGAGGACGAGCAGCTGCCCTTCCACCCGCTCTCCACGTCCATCGGCATGCCCCGGCTGCCCCTGGCCATCGAGTCGGGCAAGCCGCAGACGGCCATGGTGCTGGCGCTCGGCGGCGTGCGCGCGGTGTTCGCCATGGACGCGGTGGTGGGTCAGCAGGAGATCGTCGTCCGCTCGCTGGGGAGGCACCTGCAGACGGTGTCGCACCTGGCCGGGGCCGCCGTGCTGGACGACGGCAGCGTGGTGCCGGTGCTCAACGCTCCCGAGCTGCTGCGCGTCGCCGCCGCTCCGGTGGTGCTGCGCGCCGCCACCGAGGTGCGCCGCTCGCACATCCTCGTGTGCGACGACGCGCTCACCACCCGCTTCGCCATCAAGTCGCTGCTGGAGATCGCCGGTTACTCGGTGGTCACGGCCGGCGATGGCGAGGAGGCGCTGGGCATCCTCGAGCGCACGCCGTGTCAGCTCGTGGTGAGTGACTGGCAGATGCCCCGGTTGGACGGCATCGGGCTCACCCGCCGCATCCGCGCCCACCCGAAGCTGTCGCACCTGCCCGTCATCCTCTGTACCTCGCTGGACAGTCCGCAGGAGCGGGCCGCCGGCCTGGAAGCGGGCGCGGACGGCTACCTCGTCAAGCGCGAGGTGGAGCGCGGCAAACTGTTGGACCTGGTCCGCCAGCTGCTCCCCTCGGGCGCCTGAAGCAGGCGAGGGGACGAGGCCCGCCCCGGAGGGTGGGTTCCCTTCTCCTCCCGTCCTGGCATGTGCATGTTGCCGGGACCAGGAGGCGGCGTGGAGGATCAGGTCGCACTATGGATCGCGGGCTTCTCGTATCCGGCGGTGTTCCTGCTCCTCCTTCTGTGCGGAGTGGGCGTGCCGCTGAGCGAGGAGCTGGTCATCATCACCGGTGGGCTGGTGGTCGCTCGCAGCGGTGCGAACCTGCCGGTGATGGTGCTCGCCGCCTACCTGGGAGTCGTGGCCGGGGATAGCATGCTGTACCGGATTGGCCGCTCGCTGGGGCCGCGGGTGTTCTCGCATCCCAAGCTGTCGAAGATGCTGACCCCGGCGCGCATCGAGCTCCTCCAGAAGCTGTTCGCGCGCAGGGGCGCGGTGGCGGTGTTCCTCGCGCGCTTCCTGCCGGGCCTGCGCGCTCCGGCGTTCCTGCTGGCGGGAGCCACCGGGCTGCCCTACCGCCGGTTCTTCCTGGCCGATGCCCTGGCGGCATGGGGTCCGGCCCTGGGGATGAC
This sequence comes from Archangium sp., assembly GCF_057119385.1. NCBI lineage: Bacteria > Pseudomonadati > Myxococcota > Myxococcia > Myxococcales > Archangiaceae > Archangium > Archangium sp. The sequence continues at coordinate 66,403 of NZ_DBNGVP010000022.1, forward strand.
GTGGCTGGGCTTCCGGTTCGGTCCCCGGGTGCTCGCGGACGTGCAGGGCGGCTTGCGGTGGCTGCTGCTCGCGGCGGTGATGGTGGCCGTGGGCGTGCTCGGCGTGCGGTGGATGCGGCGGCGGGCGGCGGTGCGCGCCACCCGCGTGGTGCAGGCTCCCGAGGGAGAGGCCTGAGGTCACTCCCACGCGGCCGCTGAGCAGCTCAGTGCTCGTGCCTGCAGCGGCCGATGAAGCGGACCAGCTCCGTGTGGAACCACTGCGGCGCGTCCAGCATCATCCAGTGACTCGTGTGCGGCAGCGTGGAGTGGGACAGCTCGGGCCGCTGGCCGGCGAACGTCTCCGGGCCGGTGCTGGCCACCAGCGCGTGGGTGGGTCCGGTGAACCGCTCGAAGGCCTCGTCCGGGTTGTAGCGGAAGAGCGACTCCATGTTGCCGGCGATGGCCTCCCGCCGCGAGGTCCTCAGCGTCTTCATGACCAGCGCGCGCGTCTTCTCCTTCGCCTCGAGGAGCAGGGGCGTGAACCAGTGCTCGTGGAAGCCGCCGTACTTCGCCTCGCTGAAGTTCTCCAGCCAGGCGTCCACCTGGGCCTTCTCATGGCGGCGCGGGTCTCCCATCGGGTCGACATAGAGAAGCCCGGCGAGCCGCTCGGGGTAGTACGAGGCGAAGGCTCCGGCCACCGCGGCCCCGAAGCCGTGGCCCACGAGGATGAACTTCTCGGGCAGCAGCGCGTCGGCGATGGCGGTGACATCCTCCACCGAGGACTCCACACCAAAGGGGCCGTGGCCACCGCCGCTCTCGCCCATGCCGCGCTGGTCGAACGAGACGCTGCGGGTCGTGAGGCCGTGCTGCGTCTCCGCCCAGTGCGTCCGGTCGGCGGCGAAGTCGTGCACGAAGAGGACGGGGATGCCGCCGTCGCCTTCGACTGTCGCCATCAGCCGCCCCGCGGGTCCGGGGACCGTCACCGTCGTCGCTTCCTTGTGCTTCATCGTGTCCGCTCCCGGCCCCCGCTATTGGCCAGGGCCATCTTCGGAGTCTGACCCAACGCGGCGGGAACGCGTAGCGGCTGGGGCTCGTGCGCTCACCTTCGAACATCGTGAGCGCGGGCCTATGCGCTTTCCGCCTCCAGCAGTGCCGCGAGGAACAGCTCGTAGGTCAGCTCGGCGACAGGCCGCTTCTCGCGGCGGGCCTGGGTGCGCAGCGCCTTGGGCAACGAGCACGGTTGGCCTTGCTCGCCATCGCGCATCTTCACGTAGCCGCGCTCGGAGAAGCCGACGACCTGCCAGCCCCGTTTGCGGAGTGCCTGGCTGAGGTCATCGGTGAGCTGGTGGTGGACGGCCTTGGCCATCGGATGCAGGCCGAAGATCTCGCTCGACCAGCCACCGTCCTCCTCGTGCCAGCCCTTCGCGCGCAGGTAGTTGGCCTTGCGCGCGAGCGAGAGTCCTCCAACGTGTCGCTCGAGCTTCACAGGGACGCGCGGGTCAGCGGACCGTCGAAGCTCTGCCCCTCGCACTCGACATAGGCGTGGTCGCCCACCAGGGTCAGCGACAGCTTGATCCGCCGGGAGTCGAAGCCGGAGAGCGCACGCAGCAGGTCGGCGTCGATCGCGGCGAGCTCTGCCTTCGCCACGCGTAGGGCCTTCGCCTCACGTGCCTCGGTGAGGAACGCCTCGAGCCGCTGCGGAGACTCGAACAGCACGGACACCTTCGCGTGCGGGTTCTGATCCACGGCGCGTTGAATCTTCACCGGGTCCGCCTTGCCCACGCGCACCCAGCTCGTGACCAGTCCGGTGTAGTCGCGGCACTCGAGGTCCGGCTCCTCGGGCTCGCCCAGACCCTTGCCGAAGGCCAGCCGCTCTTCCCACAGCCAGCAGTACGCGAACACCCGCAGCCAGACCCGCTGCATGGTCTCGGACGGGTGGCGTGCGACCTTGAAGTTCAACTGCGGCTGGTCGATCGCGCGATCGACGTGGCTCAGGGCGATCTGGAAGTCGTACAGCGTCGGAGCGAGGGTCATCGGAGCGAGCTATAGCGCATCCGCTAACCCGGGAGGCGTGGCAACACCACGGCCAGCTCGAGCCCGGGCGTCTCCTGCACGGACACCCGGGCCTGCCATCTCCGCCCGAACCGCTCCAGGGACTCGAGCGCTCTGCTCGGCAACGGCAGCTGCGTCCGAGCCCTCACGAGCAACCGCCACGCGTCCACCCCGTCCGGTGCATCCACCCACAGCTCCACCTCGGAGGCCCCGGCCCCCGACAGCAGCCGCTCCAGCGTCCGCACCAGCAGCGCCGAGCCCGTCCGCGGCATCCTCAGCAGCACCGGCCCGGGGGGCAGCTCCAGCCTCGCGGCGCCGGGCCGCCCCGGTCCAAAGGTGGCACTCAGCAACGCCCTCAAATCCTCCGCGGGAACGTCCTCGCCCGAGGGCCGCTGCTGGAGGCGGACATTCATCTCTCCCGCCGCCCGGCCCATGCGCTCGAGGTAGCGCTGCATGGACGGCGTGAGCGCGCCCGCCATGCCCTTGGTCATCATGTCGATATAGCCCTGGATCACCAGCAGCGGCGTGCGCAGGTCATGCGCCGCGCGGGACCAGGCCCGCTCCCGGTGCGCCAGCCGCTCCATCAGCCGCAGCCGCTCCAGGCGCAGCCGCTTCTGCTCGGCCCTCGCCGTGTCCTCCCGCTCCCGGCACGCCAGCAGCGCGCCGGCCAGCTCCGTCAGCCGGGCCAGGTGCTGCCGATCCGCGGGGTCCACACACGGTGTACCCAGCACCAGTGTCGTGCGCCCATGCTTCATCATCTGAAGGGGATGGGCCCGGGCCGGCACCGGCGGCGTCACGCCCGCGAGCGCCACGCACCGGCCCTCCGCGTACAGCGCGGCCCCCGGCGTCTCCGTCAGACGCACCACCGATTCCACGAGCGCAGCAAGTCCGGCCCTCGCCCCGTGGTGCAGCGCCCGCTCGGCCACGGCCGAGACTGTTCGCTCCACCTCGGAGGCGCTGACACTCCGCCCCACGCGCCACCCGCTCCAAGCACCCGCCTGCACACAGGAGGAATGGCCACGGTCGTCCCACGGCGCAACGCAGCCCTGTGTGGGAAACAAAGGCATGACGGAAGGAAAACCTTTTCCCACTCATTCCCTCCGCCACCCAACCTTTTTACTGGCCTGCGGGGATTCCCCGTCCCCAAACCCCGTATTTCCCTGTGCTTGCGCTGGCCGGGCACTTGCTATCGCTCCCGTCCGGGATGGGACGGAGCGGAATGGGGACGCTGGGATACTACTCGACGATCGCACGGCTCGCGCCGGCAGGGCTCGCCCGGGGGATGGCGCGGCGGGTCCAGGGGGTGGCGCGGCAGGCCCTCTATAAGAGGCGCGAGCGCCTCGACGAGCCGAGGCTGTTGGAGGCCTTCGGTGCCGCCACCTCGGAGGAGCTGGCCGAGCGGGTGCTGTCGGATCGCCCGGGCGCGGCCTGGTGCGAGGTGGGGCAGCGGGCCTCTGTATTGGAGGCGCTCGCGGCCCTGTCCGGTGCCAGCGAACGGGCCCTGGAGCGGGCCCGGGCCGCGCTCAGAGGAGAGTTCGACGTCTTCGGCACCCGCGTGTGCTTTGGCGAGGGCCAGCCAGTGGATTGGAGCAGGGATCCGGTGAGCGGCTACCGCTACCCGGTCGTCCCGGTGGAGCAGCTGCGGTTGGCCCAGCCGGGGGTGGATCCGAAGTTCCCCTGGGTGCTCGGCCGGTTGGATTGTCTGGTGGCGCTCGGTCAGGGGTACTGGGTGGAGCGCGACGAGGAGGCTCGCCGGGGCTTCGCACGGGCCTTCGTGACGAGGACCCTGGATTTCCTTCAGGCCAACCCGGTGGGGCAGGGGGTTCACTGGACGTGCGCCATGGAAGTGGCGCTGCGTGCGGCCAACCTGGCGCAGGCGCTGGTGATGTTCTCGGACGCACCCGAGGCGCGCAGGCCCGAGTTCCTCGTGCCGGTGCTGGAGTCGCTCTCCGAGCACACCGCCTGGGTGGAGGCACACCTGGAGGATCAGGGCGCGGTGCCCAACAACCACCTCGTCTCCAACTACGTGGGCCTGCTGGTGGCGGGCGTGCTCTTCCCGGAGCTGCCGGACGCGCCGAGGCAGGTGGCGTGCGCGGTGACGGGGCTGCGCACGCAGATGGAGGCGCAGGTGCACCCCGAGGGCACGTCCTTCGAGGGCTCCATTCCCTACCACCGGCTGTCGGTGGAGCTCTTCACCCTGGCGCTGCTGGTGGCGCATGGCCAGGGCGTGGATCTGGGCTCGCGGTACGTGGCGCGGCTGCACCGCATGTACGAGGCCTCGCACGCCTGGAGCTCCGAGCGGGGGCTGGCGCCGCAGGTGGGGGACAACGACTCGGGCCGCGTCTTCCCCTTCCAGGAGAGGGATCCCCGCGAGCAGGGCTACCTCGCGCCGCTGGGCGCCGCGCTCTTCGGTGACGCGGAGCTCGCCGAGGGGACGTTCCCGGACGAGGCCGCCTGGCTGATGGGCATGGCGGGGCTCGAATGCTTCCGGGGGCTGCCCGAGGCACCACCCGCGAGCTCCGTGAGCTTCCCCGCGGGAGGCTTCCACGTGCTGCGCGGGGTGGGCGCGGTGGTGACGGTGAGCGCGGGCACGCAGGGACAGCACGGCGTGGGCGGGCACAGCCACAACGACAAGCTCTCCTTCGAGCTGCACCTGCACGGGCGGCCCGTCATCGTGGATCCAGGCACGGGCACGTACACGCGGGATCCCCTGGTGCGCAACGCGTTCCGCTCCACGGCCGCGCACAACACGCTCGAGCTGGATGGCGTGGAGCAGGCCCCGTTGGATCCAAACCGGCTGTTCGCGCTGCCCGAGGCGGCGCGGGCCCGCGTGCAGGTGTTCCAGCCGGGCGCGGAGCTGGATCGCCTCACCGTGCGCCACGACGGCTACCGCGCGCTGTCCTCTCCCGTGGGAGTGGAGCGCACCTTCGTGCTCGACAAGCGCGAGCGTGCGCTCGGGGTGACGGACGCGCTGGTGGGGGTGGGGCTTCACGATGTGAAGGGGAGGATCCACCTTCCGGACCGCGAGGCGCGAATGAGGGCGCCAACGCCCGAGGAGCTGGCGCGGGCGCTGCGTGTCCCGGAGGCGCCGAAGGGTTTCGAGGCAATGGGTGTGGAATTGGGGCCGGCGCAGGCACCGGAGGCACTGGTGCTCTTCGCGGCGGGCCTGGAGCCACGGTTGGAGCCGTCCCGGTACTCGCCGGGGTACGGCCTCGTGGTGCCGTCGCAGGTGGTGGTGTTCCGGGTGCGGGTGTCGCCCCCGGTGTGTCTGAGGTGGGTGGTCGTCTTCAAGTGAAGACACGTGACGGGGGTGTGACGGGGGAACCCGCACGCCTTCAGGAGAGGTGAGTCAGATGCGCGTCATGGTGAGCCCGCTGCTGGAGAAGATCCGCCGGCGGGAGGCGAGGGTGGGCGTGGTGGGGATGGGCTACGTGGGTCTGCCGCTCGGGATGGCATTCGCGGAGGCCGGCTTCCCCGTGACGGGGCTCGACGTGGACACGCGGAAGGTGGACAACATCACCAAGGGGGTGAGCTACATCAAGCACATTCCCAGTGCACCGCTGGCGGAGCTGACGAGCAAGGGCAAGCTGAAGGCCACGACGGACTTCGCGAAGGCCCGCGAGATGGATTGCATCATCATCTGCGTGCCCACGCCGCTCACGGCGTCGCGTGAGCCGGACATGAGCTACATCGTCAAGACGGGCGAGGCGCTGTCGCCTCACGTCCGTCCCGGCCAGCTCTTCATCCTCGAGTCCACCACGTATCCGGGTACCACGGACGAGGTCCTCAAGCCCCTGCTGGAGAAGAGCGGCCTGAAGGCGGGCGTGGACTTCCACCTGGCCTTCAGCCCCGAGCGCGAGGATCCGGGCAACAAGAACTTCAACACCAAGACGATTCCGAAGATCGTCGGTGGCCATACCCCGGCGTGCCTCGAGGTGGCGCAGGCGCTCTACTCGAGCGCGCTGAAGGAGACGGTGGCGGTGTCCTCCACCCGCGTGGCCGAGCTGGCCAAGCTGCTGGAGAACATCTACCGCTGCGTCAACATCGCCATGGTCAACGAGATGAAGATGCTCTGCGACCGGATGAACATCGACGTGTGGGAGGTCATCAACGCGGCGGCCACCAAGCCCTTCGGCTTCCAGGCCTTCTACCCGGGCCCGGGCCTCGGCGGTCACTGCATCCCGATCGATCCCTTCTACCTGACGTGGAAGGCGCGCGAGTACGAGTTCCACACCAAGTTCATCGAGCTGGCCGGCGAGGTGAACACGCAGATGCCGTACTACGTGGTGACTCGCACCATGGAGGCGCTCAACAAGACGAAGAAGACGCTCAATGGCGCGAAGGTGCTGTGCCTCGGCGCGGCGTACAAGAAGGACATCGACGACATGCGCGAGAGCCCGAGCCTCCGCATCATCACGCTGCTCAAGGAGAAGGGCGCCGAGGTCGACTACCACGACCCGTACGTGCCCCGCCTCGAGGAGGGCCACGGCTTCCACTACACCATGCAGTCGGTGCCGCTGAGCCCGGAGACGCTCGCCCAGTACGACGCGGTCGTCATCCTCACGGACCACTCGAGCATCGACTACAACATGGTGGTGAAGCAGTCGCAGTGCGTGGTGGACACGCGCAACGCCTGCAAGAACGTGGGCCCGGGCCGCGAGAAGGTCACCAAGGCCTAGTCACACAGGCGTGAAGGCGGACCGGCCCGGTTGCCGTTTCCGCCCGAACGCCGGAGGCCCCGCTGCGGCGCCGTGAGGGGGGGCGCCGGGGCGGGGCCTCCTCTTTTTCATGGACGCCGCGTGCCGGGGGGCGCGCCGCCCTCGGGGAGCGCCAGGTCCTCGGACGCGTAGTACGCGAGGACCTGCTGCCGGTACTCGGGCCGCGAGTACACGTCCGGACGGGGCCGCTCGATGACGTCCACCAGGACGCCCGCGGTCTCCTCGCCGGACTGCGCGCCGGGAATCCTGCGCGAGTCCATGCCACCGCCGAGCGCGTTCACGCCGAACTCCGTGGCCACCACACCGGGCAGGAAGGTGGTGACGTGGCTGTCCGGGTAGCGCTCGCGCAGCTCCTGGCGCAGGTTGGCCGTCAGCGCGTTGAGCGCGTGCTTGGCCGCGTTGTAGGCCGAGCGCACCGGGACGTACGGCACCCGCCCCAGCATGGACGAGACGTTGATGATGTGCCCCCGTCCTCGCGCCTCCGAGCTCGCCCCGGTGATCACCACCACTTTGTCGTCCATCAACGCCTCCAGAGGTTTCCCTGCTCGCGGTGCTCTCTATCCCCGCGGGCCTGGAGCGTCCAGGCGAGCGATTCCAGGGGGTTCTTCACTCGCCGTTCAGCCGCGGAGCATGCCGGCTGGAGCGGGCTCGGCTAGAGTCGGGGCGTGCGAACCCGAAACTGGACAGTCCTTCCCCTGCTCGCCGCCTCCGTCCTGCTCACCGCCGCCGCGCCCGCTCCGGACGCGCGCGTGACGCTGCTGGACGCCATGGCGGAGGAGCTCCAACGCAACCAGAAGCAGCTCAAGCTGCAGAACCACGAGCCCCCGTACTTCATGAGCTATCAGCTCAAGGAGGGCGAGCAGGCCGGCATCGTCGCCCGGTACGGGGCGATCTTCCTGGATGACACGTACCGAGATCGCAAGCTGTACGTGGACGTGCGGGTGGGCTCGTACGACTTCGACAACTCGGGACCCGAGGAGTACGACTTCTTCGGCGGCGGCAAGGGCTCCAGCTACATCGCCAACAAGGACGCGCCCGTGGACGACTCGCCCCTGGCGCTGCGCACCGCGCTGTGGCTGGTGACGGACGAGAAGTACAAGGCCGCGCTCTCGCAGTTCCTCAAGAAGAAGGCGGACAACGTCTACGCGGTGGAGGAGCCGAACCAGACGGCGTCCTTCTCCAAGGAGAAGCCGGTCACGTACGTGCAGCCGGCGGTGGCCTTCCCCTTCGACCACGACCGGTGGGTCCGTGTGGCGCGCGAGGTGTCGGCGCGCTTCAAGGCGCACCCCGAGATTTTCGACTCGGAGGTGCGGGTGACGGCGGACAGGGTGAGGCGCTTGTTCGTGTCGAGCGAGGGCAGCCGCATCGTGACGGAAGAGACGATGTACGGGCTGCACGTGATGGCGGTGACGCGCGCCGAGGACGGGCAGCTGCTGGACAACTCGCGCAACTACTACTCGCCCACCGAGGCGGGGCTGCCGGACGACAAGAAGCTGGCCGAGGCCACCCGCAAGGTGATCGAGGAGCTGCTGGCGCTGCGCAAGGCCCCGGCGATCGATCCGTACACGGGGCCGGCGATCCTCGCGGCGGAGGCGGCGGGGGTGCTGTTCCACGAGACGATGGGCCACCGGCTGGAGGGGGACAGGCAGGATGGGGAAGGGGAGGGGAAGACGTTCCGGGGCCAGGTGGGCAAGCAGGTGCTGCCGCCGTTCATCACGCTGGTGGATGACCCGACGGTGCGGACGCTGCGGGACGAGCCGCTCAACGGCTTCTACGAGTACGACGAGGAGGGCGTGAAGGGACTGCGGACGGTGCTGGTGGAGAAGGGCGTGCTGAAGGGCTACCTGCTGTCGAGGCGGCCGGTGGAGGGATTCCTGCAGTCGAACGGGCACGGGCGCAGCCAGGGGACGCGCAAGCCGGTGGCGCGCATGGCGAACCTGATCGTCGAGTCGTCGAAGCAGCTGGACGACGCGGAGCTGAAGAAGCAGCTGATCGCCGAGGCGAAGCGTCAGGGCAAGCCGTACGGGCTCATCATCCGGGACATCACGGGCGGCAACACGAACACGTCGAGCTACGGCTACCAGGCGTTCAAGGGCGTGCCGCGGATGGTGTACCGGGTGGACGTGAAGACGGGGCAGGAGTCGCTGGTGCGCGGGGTGGAGATCGTGGGGACGCCGCTGTCGTCGATCAACCGGATCATGGCGACGGGCCGCAAGCAGGGCATCTTCAACGGCTACTGCGGAGCGGAGAGCGGGAACGTGCCGGTGTCCACGGTGGCCCCGGCCCTGCTGCTACAGGAGATCGAGCTGCAGCGCGCGGTGGAGGGCAAGGACCGGCCCCCCATCCTGCTCAGCCCCACGGAGGGCACCACCGCCAGCGATGAAGTGAAGTAGGGGCCCAGGGGCTCCCGGGCAGCCGGCCCGTCCCACCCGCGGGAACCGGAAGCAGAGGAGCCCTTGTCTGCTTGCTCCCCTGCTTCCGGATTGCCCTCTCCGCTCGCATCCTCCTGCGCAGTCCAAAAGAGGGGGTTCGAGATGTCGATTCGTCTGATGTGGTGCGGTGTTCTCGTCATTGGCGCGGCGCTCTGGGGCACGGGCTGCGCTCCCGCCGCCGAGGCCCAGCAGGAGGTAGGGACCCAGCAACAGCATGCCGAGGGAGATTTCTGCGGAGGGTTTGCCGGCACCCCTTGTCCCGAGGGCTATGCCTGCATCGACGATCCCACCGACAGCTGTGACCCGGACCAGGGCGGCGCCGATTGTGCGGGCACCTGTCAGAGGGAGACCCCCGCCGCCTGCACGGGCCAGGAACCGGGCCTCAAGTACGTCTCCCGCGACCCCGCCCAGTGTGCCCTCATCCGCTACACCTGCAAGGAGGGCTACGTCCCATTCTCCAACGAGTGTGGTTGTGGCTGCCAGAGGCTGCCGCCGGCCTGTGACTACAACGACCCGGACCGCACGTACGTCTCGAGAGACCCGGACGCGTGCGCCGCCATCACCTTCATCTGCGAGGGGAACACGCAGGGGTTCTTCGATCAGTGCGGCTGCGGCTGCGAGGTCATTCCGTAGCGCGCCCCGGGTCTGACAACACGACCGGCGCGGCCGCCAGCAAGGGCCGCCGCGCCGGAGTCCCTCGGAGCCGGCCGGTCAGCCCTGGGCGGTGAGCACCTCGCGGCCCTCCCGTGTCACCAGGACGGTGTGCTCGAACTGGGCGGAGAGGCTCCCGTCCTGCGTCACCACCGTCCACTTGTCCGGCAGTATCCGGATGCCGGGGCGCCCGAGGTTCACCATGGGCTCGATGGTGAGGACCATGCCCGCGCGCAGGGTGATGCCCGTTCCCCGCCGGCCCACGTGGGACACATGGGGCGGCTGGTGCACACCGCCGCGGGAAAGCCGTGGTAGCCCAGTTGGCTCGGCGTGCCTCCGCGCCTCGCCGTGTCCTCCCGCACCCACGCGTCGATGTCCGCCGTGGTGATGCCGGGGGCCAGCCGTGCCGCGACGTACGCCAGTGTCCCCGCCGCCGCCCGCCCCGCGAGGCGCAGCCGCTCGACCTCGGTTCCCTTCAGCAATGGAATCCCCATGCACGGCAAGGTGGCACCCGGGCCTTCGGAGCGTCCAATGCTGTTTCGGTATGGTGTACGGGCGCCGGGGCGTGCGTTAATCTTCAGGGCGTGAGTCTCACGCACATCCAGTCCTTCGTCGCCGTGGCCGAGGAGCGCAACGTGGGGCGCGCCGCGCGCCGGCTCCACCTCACCCAGCCGCCGCTCAGCCGCCACATCCTCGCGCTCGAGGACGAGCTCGGCACCCGGCTGTTCGAGCGCACGCCCAGCGGCATGCGCCTGCTGCCGGCGGGCGAGGCCTTCCTCCAGCACGCGCGCCGCATCCTCGCCGAGGTGGACGCCGCGGTGCACACCGTGCGGGATGTCGCGGCGCGCGAGCAGGACGCCTAGTCGAGCGTCCTCGCGACCCTCGCGGCGTCACTTCCTCGGGGAGAAGACGACGATGGAGCTGGGCGTCACCAGCAGGTCGTCCTTGTCCGTCGGTTCGTCCTTGCTGGGCCGGGGGAGGATCTCCGTGCTCCACCGGTCTGGCACCAGCCCACACAGCTCCTTGAGCTGTCCCACCTTCGTGGGGGCGCGGGCGGTCACCGCGTGGATCTCCGAGGCGCCGAGGCTGTCCCGGATGTCCACCCAGATCTTCATCACGTCGGACGCCAGGATCTCCGCCACGGGGACCTTGCCGGCGACCACGGGGAACCAGACCGCGGGGGAGAAGACGTGCAGCTCCAGGAGCTGGATGCCCGAGCGGGGATGGTCCGTGAAGTATTGGCGGATGCCCGCCAGCGTCTGGACGAACGGGTGCAGGGGGTTCCACAGGCGGTATTGCCCCGAGGCCACCGGCCCGAGGTGCACCTGGTGGAATCCCGCCGCGTCGGCCAACCGCAGGGCCTCGGCCACCGCGGGCACGATGATGCCCAGGTCCCGGCTGTCCTTGGGGTCTCCGGGGTGGGGGGGAGGCGGTGGGTCGGTCTGGGGGAGGCGGGCCGCGACGGCGAAGATGGGCGTATCGCCGTAGCGGTAGCTCAGCGAGTGCTCGGGGCGGGTGGGCCTCCACTGGCTGGGGTCCCTGTGGGGGATGTGCTTCGCCTGCACCGCTCCCTCCAGGAGATGATTCCCCTGCCGGCCGAGGTCCGGGCTGTTGTCCAGGTTCCTGCCGCTGCTGACGATGACGCACGCGCCCCGGCCCGGAGCGGGAACGGGCAGCGGGGCATACCGCAGCCGGAGCCTCCGGGACTCTCCGACGGGAGGGTACGCGAACTCCGGGGCCGGCTTGTTCGGGCGGTCGGTGGATGGCCTGTCCATGCCATCCGTCAGGCGGAAGCCCAGCTCGTCGGGAAGCCACGCGACGGGCCTGGCGCCGGCCGCCGGAGGACTCCTGCGTTCCCAGACGGTGTCCGTCAGGCGGCCGAGCAGGTCCTTCAGGTCGTCGTAGTTCTCGTAGAGCACAGGGGTGATCCCCAGGCGCGTCTGGAAGAACCGCTCATCGGGTGGCGCCTTCTTTCCGTTCTTGAATTCCTCCCGGGCGAACAGCGCGAAGTGGGGGTAGGGGCCGGGCCCGTAGTGGTGGGCAATCTCTCCAAAGAGATTGATGAGGTAGTCCTCGAGGATGCCGGAGCCCAGGAAGAGCAACGAGCGCCGGGAGAAGACCTCGGCGAAGGCCCGGCGGAAGTGGGGCTGGGCGTTGATGGCCCGCTGGTACTGCTGATGGCCCGCGACCACCTCACCCGCCAGCAGGCGGCGGCGTGGCTCGTCGAGGATGAGCTCCGCGTCGAGCGTCTCGGGCCGCTCGGCCTGCCCGCCCAGGAAGCCTTGCAGGGCCCAGAGGATGGGCCGTGTCGGTGCATCCAGCGAGCGGAGGACCTTGTGGCAGTCCTCGACGCTTCGGCCGAGCACCTCGGGTACATCCGTCTCGTCCCGCTTCGCCGTCAGCGAGGCCGTGCCCACACGCTCCGGGCCCGCCAGCACGGCGGGGCGGGATTGCCGCATCCGGCTCACCACATACAGGTCGTCGTAGTTGGTGGTCAGCACCAGCGGCCAGTAGCACCGGGCGAGCGCCTGCGTCTGGGGCGGAATGGCGCAGGTGCCCGGGGCCGAGCCGCTCGCGTTGAGCGCCTTGCGAAACGCCTCGGCGCGGAGGTCCGCGTCCAGGGAGCCCAGTCCCATCACCGCCTTGTCCGCCAACCGGTACAGCTCCGCGGTCTCCGGGGCCCGGTCCGTCTTGCCGTCGAGGTAGTGCTGGATGTTCTCGGGCAGCGCGACGCCGCCTTCCCGGGCCAATCCCACGAGCAGCTTCAGCCAGCCCGTACAGACGGGAATGCTCATTCCCGAGCCGATGAATGGCACGAGCAGGCCCCGCCGGTAGGTGCTGGCGAGGTGCGGCAGGATGTCATCGAACTCCACGAGTCCCCCTTCATGAAGACGCCTGGGCGGCGTCCGCAGTCTGGTGGGGAACCGGGCATCACTCAAGGAGATGGGGCATGAGCTCGTCACACGCTCCACCAATAGGACCATTTGACGAGCAAGGCGTCGTTGGCGGGCCCCGAGAGGAGATTGCCGGGCAGGAGGGTCGCGGGCGGCGTGACGCCCTTGGGGTAGGGGCCCTCGTGCTGCGAGCGGCTGTAGACGAGGAACAGGGTGGAGCCCAGCCCGTACTCCCAGCGCAGCACCAGGTTCAGATTCAGCGCCGCGTCGTGGAAGCCGGGAGGGCCCACATAGCTGGTGGGCACCAGATCCCTGTCCACCCGGATGGTCGTGCCACGGGGGCGGGCCTCGTAGAAGGTGCCATAGCGGCCGAAATCCGTGAAGAGCTGCGCGTAGGCCTGGAGCGTCAGCCTCGGGGTGACCACCCACTGTTGCCGCAGGGTGATCGAGGCGAACTCCGAGCGCAGATCTCCGAAGAAGTACTGCTCCGCCTCTCCGGGCTCCAGGTAGCGAGGCCCGTGTACGGTGCGGTCCACGTTGAGGCTCAGCCGCGTCTCCAGCCAGTCATTGGGCCGGAAGATGGCGCTCACGGTGGAGCCGTAACCCAGCTTCACGCTGCCATCCATCTGCTTGTTGAAGCCAACGGCCGCGAAGGTGTTCACGAAGAAGGACTTGCTCTCGTCCGTGTTCCACAGGAGCGCCAGGTAGAGCTCCGGCCGGCGGTAGAAGCCGAGGCCCGTCCCGGAGATCTCCCGCACGTCATACCCGAGCGAGGTGAAGCCCAGCTCGGTACCCAGGGTGTGCCAGCCAGGGAAGACGCCGCGGACGTTGAGGACCGCCGACCCGTTGCGCGGGAGGAGGCGCTCATCCGTGGTCCACGACTGCGACGCGGTGAAGTCCGCGTCGAAGCGGTGGAGCACGCCCACGCCATTGGGCCGCGTGTAGTGCAGTCCCAGTCCGGCGATCTGCTGGTTCTGGCTGCGGAGGAACCCCACCGCGTTGAGATCCAGGGTGGGTGAGGCGTAGCGGTAGTTGACGTCGAAGCGGAATGGCTCGCCGCCCAGCTTCCCGGCGGCGACGTAGCCGCCGAAGCCGCCCGCCCCTCGCTCCAGCACGACGCCGTCTCGCAGCGTTCGCGAGGGGGGCCCGCCGACCACCTGGGAGCCCTCCAGCTGCCCCTGGATCGCCCAGGTGCCGTCCGCCGTGTGGAGATCCCAGTCCACCGCTGCGGCGTTGCCGCCCTGGGCGGAGCAGGAGGGCGGCGGGACGGGCAGGGCGGCCTCCGCCTCGGTGCAACGGCGGGTGAGGGGCACCGCCGAGCTGACGCGCGCCCCCACGGTGGAGTTGGCACCGACCGCGCCGCGCACCACGCCCACGAAGTAGTTCTCCGGCACCGGCAGGGTGGCGGGCAACTCGTGGTCCGGGCCCAGGTGCAGCGGCCGTGTCAGATTGAACCGGAGGCCGCGGTCCGGCCGCGCCTCGTCCGTGTTGTTGCGTTGCGCGCCCGCCACGAGCACGTCCAGGAAGCCCACGTCCAGCCCCTTGCCCACCGTCCCCGTCAGCTTCGCCGCTCCCAGGATGGGCGCGTCCAGGCCGATCCGTCTCGAGTAGAAGAGCTGGTGCGGCGAATCCGTGCCCAGCACGGGCTGGAACAGATCCATCCCCTGGGTGAAGAAGGGCCGCTTCTCCGGGAAGTACTGCTCGAAGGTGGAGAGATTGAGGATGATCTGATCCGCCTCCACCTGTCCGAAGTCCGGGTTGATGGTGGCGTTGAGCGTCAGCTCGGAGGTGAGCGCGGCCTTCACGTCCACCCCCAGATCCGCGGAGGGAACCCACAGGCGTGGCTCGGGGCGGGTGGCATCGGAGAACTGCGGCCGCAGCACCATGCGGGTCGCGGCGTAGGGCGTGAGCTCCAGACGCCCCGTATTCTGGAGTTGCTCCAGCCCGGTGAGGTGGCCCAGCCGGGACACCCTGCCGTTGGCGTCACGAGGGATGAAGACCGAGAGGTTCTCCTCGAAGAGCCGGGCGATGGTGCGCTGGGCGGCGAAGCCCCACGTCTGCACCGGGGCGGACGGGTAACGGAGGATCCGCAAGGGGATGATGAGCTCCGCCGTCCAGCCGTCGGGGGCCATGGCGGCGGCGCCGTCCCAGACGGCATCCCATTCCTGCGTCTCCTTGATGTCCTGGAACAGGAGCGAGTCCGCCTGCACCCCGCCCGCGGTCACCTTGAAGACATAGCCGGTGCGATGGTCATGCGCGGAGTCGATGATGACCTGGATGGCGTCCGAGTAGGGCGGTTGATCCCTCCGCCCCAGGTTGCGGATGATCTCCTCCGGCCGCGAGTCCTGGAGGTGGAAGCCAAAGTAGACATTGTTCTCGTCGTACAAGACACGCATCTGCGTGCGTTGGGACGGAGCGGCATTGGCCTTGGGGAAGGTCTGCACGAAGGCGTCGAACACCGGCGCCTGCTGCCAGGCGGGCTCGTCCAACTTCCCATCCGCCCGGATCTGCGCCGTGGTGCGAGTGGCCTGGATGAGCTGCCCCACCCCAGGCCCCTCCACCGCCGCCAGCGCGGGCAATGCCACCCACGCCGCCATCATTGCCGCGAGCCTTGACACGGTCCTGTTTCCTTCCCTGGGTATCCAACGCGTCAGGATGCTTCGATGCCGAGTTTCGGACGGCGCCCCGCCATGAGCAGGCGCAAGCCAATGATCGCGACCGCCAGCAGCGGCAGGCCGTGGAACAGCGCCACCACTCCCGCCGGGTGCATCCACTCGAAGAATGGCGCGGAGATCAGCATGCCAATTCCAAACCCCACCATCTGCATGAGGGTGAGCAGGCTGAAGATGGGCAGCCGGAGCTCGTCACTCGTCCGCTGGGCGCGGGACACCAGCGCCACCTCGGCCAGCCCGTCACCCAACCCGGCCAACGCCGCGAAGGTCAGGAGCAGCGGCAGGCCGTCCTGGCGGAAGCAGAGGATGAAGCCGGCGGACATCATCACCACCCCGGCGAAGAACATCCGCTCCAACCAGGGCTCCGGCCGGGGAGCGCGCCGGCCGAGGCCGCTGGCCAGACGGGCCCCGGCGAACTTGCCAACGGCCCAGCAGGCCAGCAGGAAACCCATCACCCGGGCGGCGCCCTGTGCATCGATCAGTTTGGCGAGCACCGGGAAGCCGACGTTGTGGGCGGCGCTCCCCAACGTATCGAACAGCGTCACCAGCAGCATGGAGGCCAGGACTGGCAGCGCCCGCAGGCCCACGCGCAGCTGCCGCCACTCGTCCAGATAGCTGCTGCCTCCGCTACTCCGGCTGGCCGCCGCGCTCCCTTCACTTCGCAGCGGAAGGATGAGCAGCCCCGCCACCAGGTAGGTCAGCACATTGATGGCGAAGACCGCCTGATAGCTGGCCAGGGCGATGAGCAGACCGGAGGCCAGACTGCCCAGCACCATGCCCAGCGACGACATGGACGTCAGCCAGGCGTTCACCCGCATGAGCAGCTCCTGCCGCACCAGCCCTGGCAACTGGCTGTTGAGGCCAATGGAGAACAGCGCGTTGCACAGCCCCAGTGCCAGGGCGATGAACGGCAGCACGGGCACATGCAGCTCCGAGGGCAGCAGGAGCAACAGGCCAATGGCGCCGGCACGGATGACGTCGAGCACCACGAGCGGGGCGCGGCCGGGGAATCGGCGGAAGAAGACGGTGCCCATCAGGCTGGCCGCGATGCCACCGCTGACGCGGCATGCCAGGAATATCCCCACCATGATGGCATTGCGGCTCTGCAGGTAGACGTAGGTGGACAGGGCCACCATGTTGAGGAAGGCCCCCACGTCGGAGACGAAGCGGGCCGAGACCAGCAGCACCGCGTTGGAGGCCGGCGGAGCGGCGCCGGTGGAGTCAGGCGCCAACTTCCACCTCCACCGCGACCTGCGCCCGGATCTGCTCATCGATGCGATGGATGTCGGCCACCGAGTTGCCCTTGAACCAGGCATCCACCACGAACACCTCCTCGTAGTCACCCCCCACGCGGTCTCCAGGCCTGGCATAGCCGGCGATGTCCACCATGCCAGGAATGGCGGACGCCTGCTCCAACCCGGTGATGCGCCGGAGCACGCCACCCCGGCGGGGGTAGAGGGCCATCATGCCGTACAGGCCCTCGGGCTTCTGGACGACAGGTTTGTCGACCGGCTGGCCCACCGTCTGACGGATGAAGGTGTCCGCGTAGTCGACGTTCGCGAGCGTCTTGAAGCTGTCGCTCACCCGCATGCCTCCGATGCGCGGGTTGACCTCGATGACGCTCGGACGCCCCTGGCTGTCGTAGCGCAGCTCGACGTGGCAGAAGCAGTTCTTCAATCCCAGACTGCGGATGACGTCGACGGTGTAGTCCCGGACGCGCTGTTGCATGGTCTCGTCCAGCCGCACGGGCGGGGTGACCAGCAGATTCTCGTAGGAGCAGTAGGCCTCCTGCGTGACGTCGAGCTTGTCATGGATGAGGACCGGGTAGGCCGTGTCCTCGGTACAGAGGAACTCCACGCTGAGCTCCCAACCGTCGATGGCCTCCTCCACCAGCACCTGGGACAAGGGATCGAAGCGCCGCGTGCCATGCCGGGGGTCCTGGTACTCATGGGCCGCGAAGAAGTGCGCGTAGTAGCCCTTGCGGACGTTCTCCAGGTAGTGCCGGAGCACCTCGCGCGCCTGCTGCAGCGTGGTGCAGCGGGAGATGAAGCTGGAGCCCACACCGACGAGGGGCTTGATGATCAGCGGGAAGCCCACCGTGCGCACCGCTTCCTCGAGCTCCGCGTCGTTGCCGGCCAGCGCATGGCGGATGGTATAGACCCCCGCCTGCTGCAGGGTCTGGCGCATCAGGTACTTGTTGTTGGCCCGCAGCAGGGCCTCCGGGTTGTTGTGGGGCAGGCCATGCTGGCGTGCCAGTTCCGCGACCTGCATGCCCAACAGCCCCTGGCCCGTGAAGAAGCCGAGGATGGTGTTGATGCCCACGATGTGGCGTGTGCTGGCCAGCTGCTCGTAGAGGGCACTCAGGTTGGCGGATGACCAGTCATCGGTCCGGATCAGCTCGAACGGTTGATCCTTGACCAGATGCTCGGGGATCGTCGTCGGCGCCACGACCACCACCGCGAAGCCCATCTCCACCGCTCGGCGGGCGACCGCGCAGGTCGAATAAAAGGAGAACTTCTCCAGAAGGAGGATTGTCGGTTGGGACATGTGAGTCTCTCGCTGAAGCGCTGCCCGGCCACGCCGCCCATCCCTCTCGGGCGGCGGGTGGCCAGGAGCCGGGCGTTCAATCAGTAGGGCAGGTAGGTGTCGTTGCCGTCGAGGTAACGGGACACGATGTAGCCGTTCTCGTCCACCTCATGGAGCGCGGGCAGGCTCTTCTTGCCGGAGAACGCCAGGAAGCGCTCGGCCTTGTAGGGCGAGGTCCTGCGGATGTACCGCTTGCCGTCGATCTCCTCGTAGTCCAGCGTCATGCCTGGCGCCACGCGGTGCTTGCCCACGGGCGTGACATAGACGTAGGGCACCGCGTACGTCCCCGAGAACTCGGCCAGCTGCGCCAGGATGTCCAACCCCCGCTGCACGCTGGTCCGCATGTGATAGGTGCCAATCACATCCATGCAGTGGAACAGGTAGTAGGGCACGATGCCAATGGCCAGGAAGTGATCCAGCAGGTTCTTCAGGGTGGCGACGTCGTCGTTGATTCCCTTCATCAGCACCATCTGGCCGCGCACCGTGACGCCCCGTTTGGTGAACTGCTGCACCGCGCGGATCACCTCCGGCTGCAGCTCGTCGGCATGATTGATGGAGACACCGATGGAGATGTTCTTCGAGGCCAGCGGCTTCTCGGGATCGACCCGGTTGTAGCTGGCGATGCGCTCGGCCAGCTCGGTGGTGATCCTGTCCGGCTGGAACAGGATGTGCCGGCTGCCGATGCGAATCTTGGTGATGTGCGGAATCGACGAGAGCTGCTCCAGGATCTTGTACACCAGCGCGGGTTTGGCCAGGGGATCGCCGCCGGTGATCAACGCCGTCGTGATGCGCGGATCCGCGCGGATGTACTCCAACGCCGCATCGATGTTCTCCTCCGGCATCACCTTGTTGTCACCGGCGAGGGTGCGGGTCTTCTTG
The DNA here is from genome assembly GCF_057119385.1 of Archangium sp. NCBI lineage: Bacteria > Pseudomonadati > Myxococcota > Myxococcia > Myxococcales > Archangiaceae > Archangium > Archangium sp. Next base: position 85,266 of record NZ_DBNGVP010000022.1, read on the forward strand.
AAACAGTACCGGCAGTAGGAGGCGCAGCCGAAATAGGGGGTGATGACGGCGCGATCCTCGTAGATGCGCTCCAGGCCATAGATGCCGGAGTTGTCCTTGCCTTCTTCGAAAGGCTGTTCCTTGCCGAAGTCCATCAACTCATAGAAGCTCGGCTCGAACTGCTTGCGCACCGCGTCGGACTGCTCCATCAGGTTCTTGATGTAGCGCGTGGTGGCATAGCGGAAACGGGACTTCACCTCGTCGACCATCTCGGCATGGCTCGACTCGGGAATGCTGGACAGGGTCTCGGGGGTGAACTTCGCGGGCGCAGTCACTTGGTGCCTCCTTGTCTGGGCTTGGGCAACACTGGCTGCGGTATACGAAATGGGACTGACGTAACCCGATGACGGGGCGGCCGGGCCCGTGTAGGTCTCCGATAAGGGATTGAATTTCCTGGTGGGGGGCTGGGTTGCCTGACGCACCATGTCGGGCGCACAAACGAGAACGGCCGCGCCCGGATGGACCGAGCGCGGCCGGTGATGTCGAGGTCAGCGCGTGGGCTCAGCGGCTCTGGCAGGCCAGCTCGGCGGTGAAGCTGAGCGTGTGGCCGTTGCCCGTCATGCCGCGCTCAGGGGCCGGCGGGGGCGGCCACGGGAGCGGGCGGCTCGGCGTCTCCGAGCGCGACGAGGCCTTCCTGGTCCACCTCGAGGACGTGGAGGAACGGCAGCAGGCTGTTGCGCTCGTCCGTCCACCGCCTCCGAGGGGCCTTGATGAAGGCCACCCGCTGGGCCCGATTGCCCGCGCGCGTGAAGGTCTCTCCCCGGCCGAAGCTCCCCTCCTGGTCGAGCAACACCCAGAGGCTGCTGCGCGCGTCTTCCTTCGCCTCCGTGGACACCATGGTGGCATGCAGGCCAGTGGCCCACGCGTGCGCCACGGCGATGGGCAGCAGATCCAGGTGCAGGTTGCTGATGTGCAGCGCCAGCACGCCACCGGGGGCCAGGTGCCGCCGGTAGGTGTCCACCGCCTCCTCGGTGAGCAGGTGCACCGGGACGGAGTCCGAGCTGAAGACATCCACCGCGAGCACGTCGAAGCCTTGCGCCTGGCCGCGCGCCAGCTCCTGCTCGAGCAGGATGCGCGCGTCTCCCTCCACCACCTCCACCCGGGCCGGTGTGTCGCTCAGATAGGTGAAGTAGCCGCCCATCCCCTTGGCCAGGGAGATGATCTGCGGGTCGATCTCATAGAAGCGCAGGGTGTCTCCGGCGCGCGCCAGCGCGGCCGTGGTCCCCACGCCCAGGCCCAGCACTCCCACGCGCAGCACGGGTGGCTGCCCCGCGAGCTCCTTGAGCCGCCGCTGCTCGGTGAGGGCCAGCCCCAGCCCGCTCTCGGGCGTGTAATAGGTCGTGGGCCGCATGCGCCGCTCCGGCCGCGTGTACTGGAAGCCGTGGAGGATGTCCCCGTGGCGCAGCGAGAAGTTGTGCGCCTCCTTGTCCCGGCCCATCGGCTCCGTCACGCGCACCACGCCGAAGAAGCCGCGCCAGGAGCCGACCACGTGACGCTCTTCCGACACCGCCAGGCCGAGCGCGCCGGCCACGAGGATGAGCAGCAGGGCCGGTACGTACCGGAGGGTGGCTCGGGCCACCGTCTCGTCCGGGGCGCGCCGCAGCAGCAGGAGCGCCGCCAGGACACAGCAGAGGCCCAGCGTGAGGGGGTACTCCAGGTAGGTGTTGAAGACGTGAGGGGCCACCAGGTGCACGAGCCCCGCGCCGAGCACGCCCCCCGCGGACACCCACAGGTAGAAGGCGCCGAGCAGGCGCGGCGAGGGCCGCAGCCGGTACAGCTCCCCGTGGCACAGCAGGGCCCCGGAGAAGAGGGCCGTCGCGTGGATGAGCAGCTGCACGACCAGGGACACCTGCACGCCCGCGTAGGCCATGCGGGTCACCCCGCCCACCGCCAGCAACAGCAGCAGCGAGGTGACGAGGCGCGAGTAGAGCGCCTCGCGCTCGAAGGCGATGATGAAGGTGACGAGGTACAGCGCCAGCGGCAGCACCCAGACGAAGGGCCCCGCCGACACGTTCTGCGAGAGCTGATTCGTCGTGGCCAGCAGCAGCACCGAGGCGCATGCGCTCAGTCCCAGCCAGGCCAGGGGGAGTGCCACGCCCGCGGACTCCGCCGGGGCCTGCTCCCGGGCCACCTGCGCGGGGGCTTCCTCGTGGCGCAGCACGCCCATGGCGCACGCCGCGCTGCCGATGGCGAAGAGGAGGAAGCCCGCCCCCCACGCCCACGCCTGCGCTCCCCGGCCCAGCCAGGGCTCGACGAGCAGTGGATAGGCCAGCAGCGCCAGCAGGGAGCCCGTATTGGAGAGGGCGTAGAGCCGGTAGGGCGAGGCGTCCGGCCGCAGGCGGCTGAACCAGCTCTGCAGCAGCGGCGCGGAGGTGGACAGCGTGAAGAAGGGCAGCCCCAGGGTGGCCGCGAGCATGGCCAGCAGCCGCCCGGTGGAGATGCCATCCGCCGCCGGACGCCACTCGAGCCCGGGTGCCACGGGTGAGCCCACCAGCACCGCGCGGCCGAGCAGCACCAGCACCGTCAATCCCAGCAGTGCCAGGTGGACGCGCGCCTGCCGCTTCGGGGGCAACCAGCGGATGCTGGCATACGAGTAGGCGTACCCTCCCAGGAGCATCGCCTGGAAGAAGAGCATGCACGTGGTCCACACCGCCGGCGTTCCGCCGAACCAGGGCAGCGAGTACTTCCCCGCCAGCGGTTGCACGCCGAAGAGCAGGAAGGCGCTGAGGAAGAGGGTGACGGCGTATCGGAGCATGGGGGGGTCGTCCTCGTGCGCAGCATATCCCGCGCGAGGGACGGCTTCGCCCCCGTGCTCGGCCGCTTGCTTCTGGAAGGGGTGGCTCAGCCCGTCACGCGGCGGCGGAACGTCTCGTCGAACTCTGCCAGCGATGGGTAGGCGATGGGCTGCGTCGTGGCCAGGGTCCGCAGCCGCTGCGCGTAGGACTCCAGGTACGCCGCGCGCTGCTCCGCGCTCACCCGCGCCGCCGCGAAGCTGATGTGGGGCGGCAGCACGTCGAAGCCGCAGAAGCGCAGGACGCCGGAGTTGATGGGGTAGAGCTGCATCAGGATGTCGCCGCTCAGGCCCTCGGGGCTGAAATAGGTCTCCCCTCCGCCCGTGGTCAGCGACAGCATGGCCCGCTTGCCCCGGAAGACTCCGCGGTCGTGCCAGCGGCCCCCTCCATAGGCGAACCCCGACGCGAGGACACGATCCACCCAGCCCTTGAGGATGGCCGGCATGGAGAACCACCACAGCGGGAACTGGAAGATGAGCACGTCGCACGTGCTCACCTTGTCCATCTCCGCCTGGACGTCGGGCGCGAAGCCGTGGTTCGCCACGGCGTGCGCCTCCTCCGCCTGCTGCTTGTAGAGGTCCGGGTTGGCGACCGTGGTGAAGTTGCGGCGGTCCGAGACGGGGTTCCACCCCATGGCATACAGGTCGGAGACCTGGACCTGGTGCCCCTCCGCCTGGAGGACCTGCTGGGCGTGACGGGTGAGGGCTCCGTTGAAGCTCTGGGGCTCGGGGTGGGCGTGGACGATGAAGACGTTCATGGCGCCGCGAGTCTATCCCCGCGGCGCCGGGAGCGGGGAGGGTTCACGCCCGGCCCGCGGCCTGCCTGCCCCGGCGCGAGAGCGCGTCGATGGACGCGGCCACCAGCAGTACACCCCCCGTCACCATGAACTTCACCGAGGCCGAGAGCGCCAACAGGTCCATGCCGTTGGAGATGGAGCCGATCACCAGCGCGCCGAGCGAGGAGGGCGATCTTCTTCTCCGCCCCGGGCGCTCCGGCGCTGGCCCCCTCGGGTTTCTTGTCCCGGTTGCAGGCCGAGGCCAGGAGCACCGCCAGCACGAGCAGCGGGAGACGGCCGCTGAATCCGCTGTTCGAGGAACGCATCCCGCGACCATGGCGTCTGGCCCACGGGCTCGGAGAAGAAGACCGCGGAGGATTCGTCGTCCATGCGACGCGCACCGTCCAGTACCTGCCGCGAGGGTCACCCTGTCGGCGGAGAGGCCCTGCGCGCGAGCCCCTGTCGGACGGCCCGGACGAGGGCACTCGCGGCCAGCTCGCAGTCGTCCGCCGAGCAGATGGCGGAGACCACCGATACGCCGTCCGCTCCCGCGGCGATGACCGCCGGGGCGTTGGCTGCGGAGATGCCACCGATGGCCACCACGGGGACGGGGAGCAGACGCCGCAGCCGGGCGAGCTCCTCCAGTCCGAGCGCCGGGGTGGCGTCCGCCTTGGAGCCGGTGGGGAAGATGGGGCCCACGCCCGCGTAGTCCACCACCGCCGGGTCCAACGTGGGCAGGTCCGCCGCCCCGGTGATGGACAGGCCCACCAGCGCGTCGGGCCCCATCAGCCGTCGGGCCACCTCGGGGGGCAGGTCTCCCTGTCCCACGTGGACGCCATCCGCTCCGAGCGCCAGCGCCAGGTCCACCCGGTCATTGACGATGAGCGGCACCCCGAGGGGCCGCAGCCGTTGGAGCAGCGCCCGGCCCAGCTCCAGCGTCTCGCGGGCCGAGGCGTCCTTCTCGCGCAGCTGCACCACGGTGGCCCCACCGCGTACCGCGGAGAGCACCACGTCCACCAGCTCGCGCCCGCGCGACAGCAGGCGGTCGGTGACGAGGTAGACGGACAGGTCGGGCACACGGCGAGGCATTGCGGGCGTCTCCTCAGCGTACGCGGGCGCGGGTGCGCACGGTGGCTTCGTCCAGGGTGTGGAGCACGTCCAGCAGGTGCATCTGCAGCGAGCCCGGTCCCCGGGACTGCTCGGCGGCGAGCTCTCCGGCCAGACCCAGCACGACGAGGGCGCGCGCGGCGGCCAGCACCGCATCGGGCTCCACGGCCAGGAATGCGCCCACGAGCGCGGAGGCCGTGCACCCCATGCCCGTCACGCGGGACATGAGCGGGTGCCCGTTATCCACCGCGACCACGCGGGAGCCGTCGGTGACGTAGTCCGTCTTGCCCGTGACGGCCACCACGGTGCCCAGGCTGGAGGCCAGCCGCCGGGCCGCGTCGAGCGAGGCCTCGGAGGACTGGGTGCTGTCCACGCCGCGTGTGGCGCCCGCCTCGCCCGCCACCGCGAGCACCTCCGAGGCATTGCCTCGAATGACGGCGGGCGCCTGCCGGGCCAGCTCGGCGGCGGTGGTGGTGCGGTAGCGCGTGGCCCCGGCACCCACCGGATCCAACACCCAAGGCACCCGGGACTGGCGCGCGGAGTGGATGGCCAGCCGCATGCCCTCCACCCATTCTGGCGACAGGGTGCCGATGTTCACGACCAGCGCCTGCGAGATGGCGGCGAACTCGGCCACCTCCTCCCGCGCATGCACCATGGCGGGCGAGGCCCCCACGGCGAGCAGGGCGTTGGCCGTGTTGTTCATCACGACGTAGTTGGTGATGTTGTGCACGAGCGGCGAACGCTCCCGCACCGCCTTCAGCGACTCCCATACTCCTGCGATCAAGTCCAACGCGAGCTCCTCTCCCTACGCCGCGTCCGAGGTGGCGAAGCGGGTCAGGTGGAAATCGGCATCGCCGAAGGTTCGGTCGATGCTGGTCAGCCGTTTGAAATAGTGGCCGGCGTTGTACTCCATCGTGGTGCCGATGCCGCCGTGCAACTGGATGGCCCACTGGCCGATGAAGCGGCCGGAGCGGCCAATCTGGACCTTGGCGGCCGACATCGCCTTGGTGCGCGCCGGAGCGTCCGTGCTGTCCGCCCGGCCGGCGGCGAGGATCGCCATGGACTTCGCCTGCTCGTGGGCGATGTACATGTCCACCATGTGGTGCTGCAGCACCTGGAAGCTGCCGATGGGCACGCCGAACTGGGTGCGCGTCTTCAGGTAGTCGAGCGTCACCTCGTTGAGCGCCTGCATGTTGCCCACCGCTTCCGAGCACAGGGCGGCGATGCCACGGTCGCTCGCCTGCTGGATGAACGGAAACGCGCCGCCCTCCGGTCCCATCAGGGCCGAGCGTGGTACCCGCACACCCTGGAGCGTGACCTCGGCGGCGCGGGTGCCATCGACCGTGGGGTAACCGCGGATCTTCAGGCCCGGCGCGCCGCGCTCGACGAGGAACAGCGACAACCCGTCCTGTGCGTCCGGCTTGCCCGCCGTGCGCGCCGAGACGATCAGGTAGTCCGCGCAGTCGCCCCCGAGCACGACCGCCTTGGCCCCATCGAGCGTGTAGCCATCAGCGCCGCCCCTGGCGGTGGTCGTGACGTGGGTGAGCGAGTAACGCGATTTGGGCTCACCGTGCGCGAAGGCCAGGAACAGCTTGCCCTCGGCCAGGCGGGGTAGCAGCTCGGCTTTCTGTGCGTCGCTGCCGGCGGCGCGCAGCAGGCCCGCGCCCAGGACGACCGTGGGGATGTACGGCTCCACCACCATGCCGCGGCCGAATGCCTCCAGCACGATGGCGAGGTCCTGGAAGGTACCGCCGATGCCGCCGTGCTCCTCGGCCAGCTCCACACCCAGCAGGCCCAGCTCGGCGAAGGTGGCCCACAGCTCCCGGGAGAAGCCGTCCGCCGAGGCCAATATCTTCGCCCGCGCCTCGAAGCCGTAGCGCTCGCGGATGAGCCGGGCGGCGGTGTCCCGCAGCATCTGCTGCGTGTCGCTCAGACTGAAGTCCATGAGAGTTCTCCTTCCTTCCGCGCGAGCTCAGAGCCCGAGCACGGCCTTGGCCAGGATGTTGCGCTGGATCTCGTTGGAACCGCCGTAGATGGTCACCTTGCGGTAGTTGAAGTAGTCAGGCCCCAGCGGGGCGGCATACTCCGGGCCGATCGGCTCTCCGTGCCAGCCGGGCTCACGGGCCTCGGGGTTGAACGGCAACGCGTAGGGGCCCACCGCTTCCATCATCAGCTCGGTCAACGTCTGCTGGATCTCCGAGCCCTTGATCTTGAGCATGTTGGCCTCGGCGCCCGGCGCCTGGCCCGCGCGCTCGGCGGCGATCATCCGGAGGTTGGTCAGCTCCAGCGCCATCAGCTCGATCTCCACCGCGGCGATCTTCTCGCGGAAGCCCGGGGTCTGGATGAGCGGCACGCCGTCCACCGTCTCCTCGGTGGCGATCTTCTTGAGCCGTGTCAGCTCCGACTTGGAGCGGCCGATCCGGGCGATGTTGGTGCGCTCGTGGCTCAGCAGGAACTTGGCGTAGCTCCAGCCCATGCCCGGCGCGCCGACGATGTGGTCCTTCGGCACGCGCACGTTGTCGAAGAAGACCTCGTTGACCTCGTGCTCACCGTCGATGGTGATGATGGGCCGGATCGTGATGCCCGGCGTGCTCATGTCCGCCAGCAGCATGGAGATGCCTTGCTGCTTCTTGGCCGCCGGATCCGTGCGTGCCAGCAGGAAGATCATGTTCGCGTACTGGCCCAGGGTGGTCCACGTCTTCTGCCCGTTGAGCACCCACTCGTCACCGTCCAGCTCCGCCTTCATCCGCAGCGACGCCAGGTCCGAGCCCGAGCCCGGCTCGGAGAAGCCCTGGCACCACCAGTCGTCCTGCCGCAGGATGCGGGGCAGGTAGTAATCCTTCTGCTTCTGGCTGCCGAAGGCCATCAGCACGGGGCCGATCATGCTCAGGCCGAAGGGCAGGGCCTGCGGGGCGCCCTCCTCGGACAGCACCTCGTCGAAGAGGTGTTGCTGGACGGAGTTCCAGCCGGGTCCGCCGTACTCCTTCGGCCAGCGGGGGGCTCCCCAGCCGTGCGCGTGGAGCCGGCGCTGCCACTCGACCTGCTCCTCCTTGCCGAGGCGCTTGTGGTGGAGGACGCGCTCCCGCGTCTCGGGCGGGAGGTTGGCCCGCACCCACTGCCGCACCTCGTCGGCGAAGGCGAGCTCTTCGGGGGTGTAGTTCAGGTCCATGGTGCTCTCCTGGGTGTCTCGTGCGTTCCCGGCTCAGACGGCCTGGGCGAAGCCCTTGCCCTCGGCGACCCACCGCTCCAGCAGCGGGGACGGCGTCCACCAGCGGGCGCCGTGCTTCCGGCCGTACTCGCGAATCTTCTCCAGCGCCTGGGGCAGGCCCACCTCGTGCTCCGCCCAGAACATCGGGCCCCCGCGGTGCGCCGGGAAGCCGTAGCCGTAGAGGTAGACGATGTCGATGTCGCTCGAGCGGTAGGCGATGCCCTCGCGCAACACCTCGCAGCCGATGTTCACCATGGCCAGGAAGCAGCGCTCGAGGATCTCCTGCTCGCTGATCTCCCGGCGCTGGATGCCGTACCCGGCCGCCGTCTCTTCAATCACCCGGGCCACGACGTCGGAGGGAACCGGGGTGCGATTGCCCGGCTGGTAGTCGTAATAGCCCGCCTGTGTCTTCTGGCCGAGCCGGCCCATCTCGACGAGCTTGTCGGCCACGGCGCCAGCCCTGGGCTCGAAGGTGGTGGGGTCCCGGTCCTTGCGAGACTTGTAGCCGATGTCGAGTCCGGCCAGGTCACCCATCTGCAACACGCCCATGGGCATGCCGAACTTCACCAGGGCCTGGTCCACCTGCTGCGGCGTGGCGCCTTCCAGGACGAGCAGGCTGCCCTCGCGCATGTAGCCTTCCAGCATGCGGTTGCCGATGAAGCCGTGGCTGTTGCCGGCCACCACGCCCACCTTCTTGATGCGTTTGGCGATGTCCAGCGCGGTGGCGAGCACGTCGGGCGCGGTCCGGGCGCCGCGGACGACCTCCAGCAGCTTCATGACGTTGGCGGGGGAGAAGAAGTGCATCCCCAGCACGTCCGCCGGGCGCGAGGTGTAGCCGGCGATGGTGTCGATGGACAGGTAGGAGGTGTTGGTGGCCAGGATGGCGCCCTTCCTGGCGACGCGGTCCAGTGTCTCGAAGACCTTCTTCTTCACCTCGAGCGTCTCGAACACCGCCTCGATGACGAGGTCCGCTCCGGCCAGCGCGTCATAGGAGAGGGTGGGGCGGATGAGGCCCATGCGCGTCTCCACCTGCTCGGCCGTGAGACGCCCCTTGGCCGCGGTGGCCTCGTAGTTCTTCCGGATGACGCCGAGCCCTCGGTCCAGCCCTTCCTGGTTCACCTCCAGGAGGGTGACGGGGATGCCGGCGTTCGCGAAGTTCATGGCGATGCCGCCCCCCATGGTGCCGGCGCCGATGATGGCCACGGACTGGATGGGGCGGGGCTTCACGTCGGCTGGGAGGCCCGGAATCTTGGAGACCTGACGCTCGGCGAAGAAGACGTGCTGGAGCGCCTTGGACTGGCTGTTCCGCGCGCACTCGAGGAACAGATCGCGCTCGCGCTGGATGCCCTGGTCGAAGGGGAGGGTGACCGCGGCCTCCACCGCGTCGATGATGCGCTGGGGAGAGAAGAGGTTGCGCTTCTCCTTGGCGGTGCGCTGGCGGGCCGTGTCGAAGAAGCCGGCGGGGACGGCGTTGGGCGCGAGGGTGAGGTCTCGCACCCGGCGCCGCGGCGAGCCGATCTTCTCCCGCGCGAAGATGACGGCGGCCTCGGTCAGGTCGCCCTCCACCAGCTTGTCGATGGCACCCAGGCCGAGCGCCACGGGCGCGGGGATCGGGTCACCGGAGATCATCGCCTGCAGGGCCGGCTCGACGCCCACGAGGCGCGGCAGGCGCTGGGTGCCGCCAGCGCCCGGCAGCAGGCCCAGCTTCACCTCGGGCAGGCCGACCTGGGCGCTGGCCACGGCCACGCGATGGTCGCAGGCCAGCGCGACCTCGAAGCCTCCGCCGAAGGCCGTGCCGTGAATGGCCGCGACCACCGGCTTGGAGAAGGCATCGAGCGCGTCGATCACCTCCGGCAGGCCCGGGGACTTGAGCGGGCCACTGAACTCGGTGATGTCCGCGCCCGCCATGAAGGTGCGCCCGGCGCAGGCGATGACCACGGCCTGGATGGCGCCGTTGGACTCCGCCTGTTTCAACCCGTCGAGGAGCGCCACCCGCACGGCGTGACTGATGGCATTCACCGGCGGGTTGTCGATCCAGAGGATGCCCACGTCACCGCGTGCCTCGAAACGTCCCGACATTCACCTGCCTCCCTTGGCGTGCGCTTGGAGCGGCTCAAGCGCCGCGCACTATACCGGGGCCGCTGGCGTGCCTACCCCTGCAATTCGCCTTGGGGCGGGAAGCCGTGCTGCTTCCGCCCCTCGTCGCCCTCGAAGAGGGCCGTCGTCTTGAACAGCCATCCGCTCCACCGGTCCGACAGGCGACACAGTGCCCGCTCAACCGCGGCGCTTGAGTTCGCGAGCCACCACTTCGCAACCGGGCGCGTAGTGGCCCCGCACCGCTTCCAGCGCGCGCGCCAGCGTCAGCTCGGCGATGCGATCGTGCCGCTGCGGCAGCGAGTTGACGCGCAGCGGGAGGAAGTCGAGCAGCCGATCGTCTCCGAACGTCGCCAGCCGCAGTGACCGTGGCAGACCGGCGGGTGACTCGAGCAGCACGTCGAGCACACCCTGCAGCAACGTATAGGAGCTGGTGACCAGGGCGTCCGGCAGGCCGTGCCGGGCGAGCAGTTCGCGCATCAACAGGGCGCCACTCTCGCGGTCGTACCGGGCGCCGGTGAGCTCGTGGACGTGCTCGATGCGTCCCTTGACGGCACGCCGGAAGCCCTTGCGCCGCTCGACGCTGATCGACAGCGCGGGCACCGCGTCGAGCCAGGCGATGCTCCGGGTGTGCTCGTCCATCACCGAGTCCGTCAGGGCCTCGGCGGCCGACACGTTGTCGCTGATGACACAGACGAAGCGCTTCGGGTCCAGCGCGCGGTCCACGGCGATCACCGGCGTGCCGCCCTCCATCAGCCCCGTGTAGAACGAGTCCTTCGCGGGCAGCGCGCTCGCGACGATCAACGCATCGCAGCGCCGCGCGCGCAGGGTCAACGCGAGCTCCCGCTCCGTCTGGGGGTCATCGCCGGAGCCGGCGATCAGCAACTGGTAGCCCTCCTTCCGGGCGCCGTGCTCGAGCAGCTTCGCGAGCCGGGCGTAGCTGGCGTTCTCGAGGTCCGGCACGATGAAGCCCAGCGTGTGGCTGGCACCCCGACGCAGTGCGGCGGCCTGGGCGTCGATGCGGAAGTTGTGACGTTGGACCACGGACATCACCCGCTCCACCGTCTGGGGGCTGATGCGGCGCGCCTCGGCCTGTCCGTTCAGCACGTAACTGGCCGTGGTCCGCGAGACGCCCGCCAGCCGGGCGATGTCCGCCAATGTCACTGCGTCCTCCTGCTGCCCGGGAATTCCAGGTGGGCCCCTGGCATTGAATCCACGTAGGTGACACGATTCAGCAAGTCATCTATAAGCCTCGGGACGGGGAGGACGCAACGGATGCTGACGCTGACTCGGGACGATGTCCGGCTGGGTTGCCGCGCCGCCGATTGGCGTGCGGCGTTGGACCAGGCCGCCGCCGCGTTGGTGGAGGCCGGCCGTGTCTCGGCCGAGTACCGCGAGGGGCTGCTCGCTCGCGAGGCCCAGTCCTCCACCTATCTGGGCCACGGCATCGCGATCCCCCACGGCACGCCGGACAGCCGGCGCTACGTGCGCTCCACGGGAGTGCGCGTGCTGCAGTTTCCGGAGGGCATCCGGTGGCACGACGGCACCCGCGTCAACCTGCTGGTGACGATCGCCGCGCAGTCCGACGAGCACCTCGACATCCTGCGTCAGCTCACGCACGTGCTGGAGCGCGAGGGCGTGGCCGAGACCCTGGCCGGTGCGACGACCGCGGACCAGGTCATCGCGGCGCTGTCCCGCGCGCCGGTGTCGGCGAGGCTCGATGCCGGGACGCTCTGTCTGGGCGTGCCGGTCCGAGACCGTCTGGAGCTGGCCCTGGCCGCGGCGGCGCGGCTGCGCCAGGCCGGCTGCGTGGACGCGGGCTTCGTCGCGGCGATCGCCGGACAGATGCCGCTGCCGCTGGGCCAGGGACTCTGGCTCGTGTACGGCGCCTCCGGCGTCAAGACTCCGGCCCTGGCGCTGGCGACCCCGGAGCAGCACTTCCGCGACGACGTGGGCGAGGTCTCCGGCGTCTTCTGTCTCGCGGCCCAGGGGGACACCCATCGCGCGCTGCTCGTGCGGCTGGATGAGCTGATCGCGCGAGGAGACGGTGGGGGGCTCGCGGGCCTGCCCGCCGATCAGGTCCTGGCCCGGCTGGCCGGTGAGTCCGCGCGGGCCGAGACCGCTCGGGTCCGCCTGCTCAACGCGCACGGGCTCCATGCGCGGCCGGCGAGGGAGCTGGTGCTGGTGGCGCGGGCGCAGACCGCCCAGGTCCGCGTCCGGTTGCTCGAGGGCAATGGGGAGACGGTGTCCGCGGCCAGTCTGACCAGTGTGCTCAGCCTCGGCGCGCGGCGGGGCCAGACGTTGGTGTTCTCCGCGGAAGGGGAGGGCGCCGCACAGGCCGTGGCGGCGCTGGCCGACGCGGTGCGGGGGGGCCTCGGTGAGCCGGTGACGCCGCTCCAGGAGACGCGCGAGGAGAGCGCTGCCCGGACTCCCCAGACTCCCCGTGCCGCTCCGGTGGAGCCGGTCGTCCCTCCCCGGGTGGACGAGCCGCTGACGGCCGTGCCGGCCTCGCCGGGACTCGCCATCGCGCCCGCGTACGTGCTGCGCCTGCCGGAGTTCCATTACCCCGAGCGGGCGGAGGTCCCCACGCACGAGCGCGGACGGCTGGAGCGCGCGCTCGACGGTGCCCGCCAGCAGCTCGAGGCGTTGGTGAAGCGGGCGGTGGGGGGAGAGGTCTCGCAGATCCTCTCCATCCACGCGGAGATGCTCGGAGACCCGGACCTGCGCGATGCGGCCTTCGAGTCCATCGAGGAAGGTGTGTCGGCCGAGGCCGGCTGGTGGCGCGCGATCGACACGGCGGCGCGCGCGCAGGAAGCGCTGGCGGACCGGTTGCTGGCGGAGCGCGCCGCGGACCTGCGGGACGTGGGCCGCCGCGTGCTCGGTCTGCTGTGCGGTGTCGAGATGCCGATGCCGCCGGAGCAGCCCTACATCCTGGTGGCCGACGACGTGGGGCCGTCCGATGTCGCGCGGCTGGACACGGCGAAGGTGCGCGGGCTCGTCACCGCGCGCGGCGGGGCCACCTCGCACAGCGCGATTCTCGCGCGGGCCCTCGGTATCGCCGCCGTGGTGGGCGCGGGGGAGCGCGTGCTGGCGTTGACCTCCGGTGTCGAGCTGATCGTCGATGGCGAGGGTGGGCGCATCGTGGCCGCTCCGACGCCGGAGCGCCGCCAGCGCACCGAGCGGCGCATCGAGGAGCAGGAGACGCTGCGGCGCGCGGCCCATGCCCGGAGGCACGAGGAGGCGCGCACGCGTGACGGCCACCGCGTGGAGATCGCCGCGAACCTCGGCAACACCGCGCATGCCGCGGATGCCGTCGAGCGCGGAGCCGAGGGCATTGGCCTCCTGCGCACCGAGTTCGTGTTCATGGAGCATGCGGAGGCGCCGGATCTGGCGACGCAGATCGCCGAGTACGGTGAGGCCTTCGATGCGCTGGCGGGCCGTCCGCTGGTCGCGCGGACGCTCGATGTCGGTGGCGACAAGCCGCTGTCGTACTGGCCGATGCCCCACGAGGAGAATCCGTTCCTCGGGGTGCGCGGCATCCGTCTCACGCTGATGCGGCCGGAGGTGCTGGAGACGCAGATCCGCGCCCTGCTGATGGCCGCCGGCAAGCGGCCGGTGCGCATCATGTTCCCCATGGTCAAGGACATCGAGGAGTTCCGCGCGGGCAAGGCGATCTTCGACCGCGTGCAGGCCGAGGTGAAGGCGGCCGACGTCCAGCTCGGGGTGATGATCGAGGTGCCGTCCTGCGCGCTGCTCGCGCCCACGCTCGCGAAGCAAGCCGACTTCTTCTCGATCGGCACCAACGACCTCACGCAGTACACGCTCGCGATCGACCGTGGCCACCCGCGGCTGTCCGCGCAGTCCGATGCACTGCACCCGGCCGTGCTGCGGCTGATCCAACTGACGGTGGAGGCCGCTCATGCCGAGGGCCGTTGGGTGGGCGTCTGTGGCGAGCTCGGCTCGGATCCCCAGGCCATCCCGGTGCTGGTGGGCCTGGGCGTGGATGAGCTGTCCGTGAGCAGCCGCCGTGTCCCGCTGGTGAAGGCCGCCGTCCGCGAGCTGACGCTGCCCCGGGCGCGTGAGCTGGCCGCGCTCGCATTGAGGCAGCCGACCGCCGCCGCGGTGCGCGAAGCCCTGGAGGTGGTGTGATGGCCCGGATCCTGACGCTGACGCTGAACCCCGCATTGGATCTCGCGATCCGCCTCGGACCCATCCGGCTCGGCGAGGTCAACCGCACCGAGAGCACCCGGCTCGACGCCGCCGGCAAGGGCATCAACGTGGCGCGGGTGCTCGGGGACCTGGGCCATGACGTCACCGTGTCCGGCCTGCTCGGTGCGGACAACGAGACGGCCTTCGTGCGCGCCTTCGCCCGCTACGGCTTGCACGATGCGTTCGTCCGGATACCGGGCGAGTCGCGCATCAACGCGAAGCTCTCCGAGCCGGACGGGCGGGTCACCGATCTGAACGGTCCGGGTCCGCTCATTCCGGCGCATGCCCTGGACATGCTGACCGTGCGCCTGGGGCCGCTTCTTCCCGGAATCGAGGCGGTCGTCATCTCGGGCAGCCTGCCGCCGAACATGACGCCCGCGCAGCTCGCCAGCCTCATCGCCCGCGTTCGTGAGCGCGAGATGCCGGTGTGGCTGGACACCAGCGGTCCCGCGCTGTTGGCGGGCCTGGCCGCGCGGCCCACGGGCGTCAAACCCAACGAGACAGAGCTGGCCGACTGGGCGGGCCATCCGCTCGACACGCCCGACGCGCGGCTCCAGGCGGCGCTGCGGCTCAATGCCGAGGGCATCGAGGACGTGCTGGTCTCCGCCGGAGCCGAGGGCGTGATCTGGGCCCAGCGGGGTGACGCCCTGATGGCGGAGTCGCCAAGGGTCTCCGTCGTCAGCACCGTGGGCGCTGGCGATACGCTGCTGGCGGGCGCGCTGCACGGCGTCATGTCCGGCTGGCCTCGGGAGCGCACTCTGCGCTTCGCGACGGCGCTCGCCGCCGAGTCCGTGCGCCACATCGGCGTGGGAGATGCATCGGCCGCGGATCTCGACATGCTCCAGGCGCGGACGGTCGTGCGGAGCCTGACCGGGCAACCACTCACCGGGGAGACGCAGCGATGAACGTGATCCTCATCACGGCCTGCCCGAGCGGCGTGGCCACGACCTTCCTGGCCGCCCGGGGGCTCGAGCGTGCCGCGAAGCGGCGCGGTTGGAACGTGACGGTGGAGATGCACAGCCAGCTCGAGCCGGTCGTCGTGCCCGGCCGTGAGGCCATCGAGGCCGCCGACCTGGTCGTCGTCGCGGCGAGCGCGCCCGTGGACCTCTCCCGGTTCGTCGGCAAGCGCGTCCACCAGGCGCCGATCTCCGAGGCGCTGCCCGACCCGGACGCCTTCCTGACGCAGGCCGAGCAGAGCGCCAGGACGCTGACGGCGGACGCCGCGGCCAGCCCCACCGAAGTGGCGCCCGCGGCCCGGCCTTCCACGGAGGGCGGGAAGAAGATCGTGGCCGTCACGGCCTGTCCCACCGGGGTGGCCCACACGTTCATGGCGGCCGAGGCGCTGACCCGGGCCGGGCAGGGGCTCGGTCATCCCATCCGCGTCGAGACGCGAGGCTCGGTGGGGGCGCAGGATCCGCTGACGGCGGAGGAGATCCGGGACGCCGAGGTGGTCATCCTGGCCGTCGACATCGAGGTGGACTCCTCGCGGTTCGCGGGCAAGCGGGTGTGGCGGACCTCCACCGGCACCGCGCTGAAGAAGTCCGAGCAGACGATTCGCGATGCCCTGGAGAAGGCCCAGGTCATGGCGGGCGCGCCGGGCCGTCCAGCGGGCGGTCCCTACCAGCACCTGCTGACTGGCGTGTCCTTCATGCTGCCCATGGTCGTCGCGGGCGGTCTGCTGATCGCCCTGTCCTTCGTGTTCGGCATCGACG
The DNA here is from genome assembly GCF_057119385.1 of Archangium sp. NCBI lineage: Bacteria > Pseudomonadati > Myxococcota > Myxococcia > Myxococcales > Archangiaceae > Archangium > Archangium sp. The sequence goes on from NZ_DBNGVP010000022.1 coordinate 101,202, forward strand.
CCTTCAAGCAGGAGGGCTCGCTGGCGGCGGCGCTGATGCGCATTGGTGGCGGAGCGGCGTTCAAGCTGATGGTGCCGCTGCTCGCCGGTTACATCGCCTACTCCATCGCCGACCGGCCCGGCATCGCTCCCGGGATGATTGGCGGCTATCTGGCGAGCGAGCTCGGGGCCGGCTTCCTCGGAGGCATCGCCGCGGGCTTCATCGCGGGCTACGCGGCACGAGGACTGAGCCGCTACGTCAAGCTCCCGGCCAGCGTGGAATCCCTGAAGCCCATCCTGATCATCCCGCTCGTGGCGAGCCTGATCACCGGGCTGGTGATGATCTACGTCGTTGGCGCGCCCATGGCCGCGATCATGTCAGCGGTGACGGGCTTCCTGACGAACATGAACTCCGGCAACGCGATCCTGCTCGGCGTGCTGCTCGGCGCGATGATGTGCTTCGACCTGGGCGGTCCCATCAACAAGGCGGCGTACACCTTTGGCGTGGGGCTGCTGTCGGCGGGAGCCGGCTCGTACGGTCCCATGGCGGCGATCATGGCGGCCGGCATGGTGCCGCCCATTGGCATGGGCCTGGCGAGCCTCCTGGCCCGGAACAAGTTCTCGGAGCCGGAGCGCGAAGCGGGCAAGGCCTCGCTGGTGCTGGGCCTGTGCTTCATCTCCGAGGGAGCCATCCCCTTCATGGCCAAGGATCCCCTGCGCGTGATTCCCGTCAGCATGATCGGTGGAGCGTTGACGGGCGCGATGTCGATGTACTTCGGCGTGCAACTCATGGCCCCGCACGGGGGACTGTTCGTGCTGCTGATCCCCAACGCGGTCAATCACGTGCTGCTGTACCTGTTGTCGATCGCCGTCGGTTCCCTGGCGGTGGGCGTCGGGTATGCGGTGATCAAGACCGGCCAGGCCGAGCTGCCGGGCACGGCGGCACCCCCTCGGCTGCTTCCGGCCGCCGCGGGGAAATCAGGGATGAGTCACTGATAGGCCCGGGCTATCAGCCCGATGAAAACCTTGTCTTGGTCACATCCGGGCCCGGAACGCATCCTTCCATGCACGACACCAGCGTGTTGCCGCGCTGGCGCACTGGGAGGCTGTTCATGGTTGCTGCCCTTGCTGGATTGGGATCTGGAGCGCTTCACGCCGTCTCCGGTCCGGATCACCTGCTGAGCCTGGCGCCCCTCTCCCTGGGCATCGGCCGGAAGGCGTGGCGCGTGGGGTTGATGTGGGGGCTGGGGCATGCGCTCGGCACCCTGCTGTGTGTGGCGGCCGTGGTGGTGGTGGCCGCGGCCCTGAACCTCGACGTGCTGCGGACGTGGGGCGAGCGCATCGCGGGCGGTGCGCTGGTGATGACGGGCATGGTGGGGTTGCGCCGTTGGTTGTCCCATCGCAAGCCGGCCAGGGACGCGACCGTCTCCAAGGCCGGCGGGACGAGCACCTGGGGCGTGTTCTCCATCGGCTTCATCCATGGCCTGACGGGGGCCGCGGCGGTGCTGCTGCTGCTCCCGGCCGCGGTGGCCTCCTCGCCCGTGTGGCAGGCGCTGTACCTCGGCGGCTTCATGGTGGGCAGCACCGTGGCCATGGCGGCGCTCACCGCGGCCCTGTCCGCCGGCTCGAGCGCCATGCCCAGGCCCGAGGCGCTCCTGCGGCACGTGCCGGCGGTCGCCTCGTTCGGCTCGGTGGTGCTCGGCGGCTGGTGGATGGTGGCGTGACTCAGTGGCCGCGCAGCACCGTGAGCCCGGCGTCGGTGAGGACGTAGAGCATCGCCGGGGTGCCGTTGGGCAGGTCTCCCTCCAGGAAGCTCGAGTCCTGGTAGGAGCTCCGCTGGGAGCACCTTCGTCCCCCTCGTGCCGGGCCATGCGGGAGCAATCCGCGTACCGGGCTGGAGGAGGAGAAGACGGGCCCGCGCCCACCCCGATGGAAACCGGTGAAACCGAGGGCTGGAGATGCGAGGAGGCAGGCTTGTGTCTACACTGACGGCATGCCCCTTCTACGCTCCTGGTCAAGTGCTCTGGGTCTCGGACTCCTCGTGGGAGGAGTGGCCCTGGCGGAAGGCACACCGGTCATCTCGGTGGACCTTCCGTATGACAATTACAACCTGCAGCTCCGGGGAGATGACGTCGTGTCGCGCGACCTCCAGCTCCACCGCACCCCGACGGAGATCCGCGGGCGGGCGCTCGGCTCGGTGGCGCAGCTCTCGCTCGAGAAGGACGGTGTCTCGGGGGCGGTGGGCAACTCCCCCGTGAACCTGAAGGTCCGCACGGAGGGAGACTCCCTGATCGCCGAGGGCGGCTTCATCGATGGGCCGGTGACGCTGCGCTTCAGCCCGAAGGAGCTCCACGTCTACATCAGCCAGTGCCGCTACGAGCTGACGTCCACCCAGGGGGTGTACGAAGGGCGGCGCAGCTGTGACAGCCGCCTGCTGCCCCCGGTGCGCATCACCGTGCCGGCCGGGCTCCGCGAGCGGAGTCCCGCGGAGCAGGCGGCCCTGCTGCTGTTCGCGCTGGCCCCCGCGGCCAGGTAGCGCGGCGCACTCCGGACCCGTCTCCCACCGGGTCCGGAGCGCACCGGGCGCTAGTTGATGATCGGAATGCAGCGGCAGCTGCTCATGTCACACCGCGCGGCGCCGCCGCAGGTGTCGCCGCAGTTGGGCTTGCAGACGCACTGATCACCCGCCTCGTTGCAGCCGAGCAGCGGGCCGGAGCAGTGGTCCGGCTCGGTCTCGCTGTATTTCGGGTCGTCCTCGCAGGGGATGCCGCCGTCGGGAGACTTCACCGCATCCACCCAGTACTGGTACGAGACGGCCACCTGGGTGGACTCGCTCGCGGGGCGGCAGGCGCCGAAGAAGGAGAGGGTGCGCGCGCTGCCATCGAAGTCGAAGCCGTTGACGGTGCTGCGCGGGATGTCACCGCTCGCCTTGCAGACGGCCGGGTCGCGCACGTTCTCCATGGCCACCTTGATGGACGCGCCGATGGGCGGCTTGAGCGTCTTGTAGCCCGCGTTGCCGATGGTGTCAGCGATGATGGCGTCCATTGAGGACCCGATGGAGGCGGTGTCGAGGATGGAGCCGAGCACGCCGCCCGTGGCGTTGACCACCGACGCGTGGCGCTGCGGGCCGTTGGCGGGCAGCGGGTTGAACTCGCGCGTGCCCTCGGTCACGGTGCAGGTCTTGCCCTCAGTCCGTGGTGGTGCCGGGATTGACGTCCGGGCGGAAGATGCCGGCGCAGTTGGCCTCGTCCAGGTGGGTGATGGCGCCCACCTCCACGCCGTCGGAGATGCCATCCCCATCCGTGTCGAAGCGGCGCGGGTCCGTCTCGGAGGCCCCGCGGGTGCCGTTGGCGTCCTGGTCCTCGCCCTTGATGCTCCCGCTGGAGGGACCGTCGCGCAGACCGTCGCAGTCCGTGTCCGCCAGCAGTGGGTGCGTCTCGTCGTCGTCCACCTTGCCGTTGTGGTTGGCGTCCTCCACGCCGTCCGGCAGGCCGTCCCCGTCCGAGTCCGCCTTCACGGGGCTCGTCTGCAGCGAGGTGTCCGCGTCCGCGGGGACGGTGCAGGAGGTTCCGGTCACCGGCGTGCCCACGCCCACCTCGAGCCCGTCCGGCAGCCCGTCCTGATCCGTGTCCGTCACTCCGGGGTTCGTCTTCTTCCCGTCGTAGGAGGCCTCGAATTCGAGCTTGTCGCTCAGGCCATCACAGTCGGTGTCCTTGGTGGCGTTGTTCGGATCATTGGCATCGGTGGGCAGCGGCGTGGGGCCGGGATCCGTGGGGCCGGGGTCCGGGTTGGGATCGGTGCACGCGGGTGCCGCCATCAGGCTCATGGCGAGCAATGCGGCGCTGAACAACTGTCTTGGATTCATGGGGCCTTCCTCACAGAGGAACCGAGGTGTCTGGAATACCGCCCCCCCCCCGTACGGCGAGTTCGAATCATATACAGTATCGGACGTATTCCACCTTGTTTCGCTGGGGCTGGGATTTACGGCTCGAAGTGGATTCCGCTGCCGGCAGGGGATTTCACGTGTTGGAAGAAGGTGGAGGCCCTGTATTTGAAAGGGATTGAGAACATGAGAAGGCTTTGAAGCCAGGGCCTGTTCCCATACGGACAGTGCGTGGCATGTGGGTGAGCCGGATGTATGTGAACAGGGGGAAGCCTCGGAGTGGGACTCACGGCTCGCGTGCCGGGATGTTGTCGATTTCGGCTGTCAGCGGACGTGCTTCGTCAGACACGGAAGACATACGAAAGTATCGACGGCACGCGCCCCCTCGCGTGCGTCCCCTTTCTGGATCGGAGGCCCATGATGTGCCGGACCTTGAGCACCCTGGTGCTGACGCTGCCCCTGTTTGCCCTGCTGGGTTGTGAGCCGGATCCTGGAGGAGGGCCTGGCGGGAACAATTCCGAGGTGACGGTGGTGCTGAAGCCGGCGGCGGTGACGCTGCCCATGACGGCGGCGCAGCACTTCACGGTGACGGTGACGGGCGCGAGCGACACGTCGGTCATCTGGACCTCGACGGGCGGGGACATCACCCGGGAGGGGGCGTTCACGGCGCCGAGGAAGGAGGGGACGTACAGGGTCCGGGCCACGAGCATGGCGGATACGACCCGGTATGCGGAGTCCGTGGTGACGGTGAAGAGGCCGACGGTGCCACCGGCCCTGCCGAAGATCCATGCCTTCACGGCGGCGGCGGCGACGATCAACCCGGGGGAGGGCACGACGCTGAGCTGGGAGGCGGCGGGCGCCACGAGCCTGAGCATCGAGCCGGACGTGGGCACGGTGACGGGGACGAGCGTGGCGGTGAGCCCGTCCGAGACGACGACCTATACGCTGACGGCCACCAACGCGGCCGGCAATGTCACGGCCACCACCACGGTCACGGTGACGCCTCCGGCCGCTGACACCTGGGCGTCCCTCGGTTGGGCCAACGAGCTGCCTGGCAACTACGACTCGGACGTCTACCGCTGGCTGGATGCGGGCAAGCAGCAGCGGACGGCGGTCCTCACGCGCAACACCGCTCGCGATCCGGGTGGCAGCCATGGCGGCATGCTGCGCCAGTTCCGCTTCTACATCGGCAGCACGGAGCGTGTCGCCACGGGCACCGGTGCCAGCAGCGGCGCCGGCTACATCTGGAACGGCTGGGGCTACGTGGTGAGCCACTTCGGCAGTGGCGGTGTGAGCCACTCCGGAAACCTCGCGGGCAACTACCGCCGGGTCTTCGTGGGCAAGCACCACGCCATCCACGAGTTCTCCTGGAACATGCCCATCAATGGCACTCCGGTGAAGGTCACGGTGCACTGGTTCTTCTCCACGGGCCGGGATTACCCGGTGTACGCCGTCACCTTCGACACCAGCGCCGCGGGGTCCTCGGGCCTGTCCACCAGCGCCGATTCCCGGACGCCCTACGGCGACATCGCCTGGGATGGGGACGGCACCAACGCCTTCGTGGACGGCGTGAAGTGGGGCGACAAGTACAAGTTCTACTCCCGCACCGAGCCCTTCACCGCCCAGAGCCAATGGGACTACAGCCAGCCCAACGTCGTCCCCTACACCCTGCTCTATTCCCGCGCCGCCGATGCCGAGATGGGCATGGTGCAGACGCTCGACTGGGTCCAGCACAACACGGGGGGCACCTGGTTCAACGACAACTGGGGCAAGAACTCCGAGACTCGCGTGGGAAGTTTCGATGGCTGGATGATGCCGCCCAATTGGAACTGGCCCTACCAGATGTGCCAGTACGAAATGGACGGCTACAGCCAGACCCGCAGCAAGCGCCTCGCCTGGGGCTTGATGTACGGGGCCGTGGGCAATCCCGCCTACTACGGCTATGGCTATGGAGGGACGTTCTCGGGCCATCCCTACCAGAGCTACTCCGTCTTCATGGTCATGGGTCAGCAGAGCGCTGGAGAGGTCCTGGCCCAGGCGACGCAGGTGGAGCGCATGCTCAAGGCGCAGCTCACCGTGACCCAGGGCGCGGTGGTGATCTCCGGTCCGCTCGGCGTGGCCCGCTCCGACACCGCCACCTATCCGGTGCCCGGGTACAACAGCAACTACGCGGTCTACGAGCTCCGGGCGGACCTGTCCGGCCTGTTCAACGCGACCCTGAACGCCGCCGGAGGAGAGTTGCAGAATCCGCTCTTCCTCGTCCGCGCTGCGGCGGGCGTGCCGGCGCGCCTCTACCTGGACGGCGTGCTGCTCAAGGCGGACGTGGACTACTTCGCTTCCTTCGACTCCAGCTCGGGCGTGCTGTGGCTCACCCTCAACCGGGCCTGGAGCGGCAGCCACACCCTGTCCAGCGGTACGTAGGCAAGCGCGGGGTCGCCGCGGGGACCACCGGCGCGAGGCTCATGGGCCTCGCGCCGGGGCACTTCCCGCGACGGATTACTTCCAGGTGTCGTTGAGCGTCAGGGTGCCGGTCGCGGGTGTCGTGGAGGTGCGGTTGGTGCCGCTCTCCCAGATGACGTTCCCGCTGCCGTCCTTCTTGATGTACTTGTACTCGAAGGCCGTGGAGCCGGGCAGGCTCAGCGTCACGCTCCACGTCGGGTAGTTGGTGGGCGAGAGCTGGATGGCGGCGGCGGTGCTCCAGCTCCCGAGCGCGGCGATGCTGCCCACGACGTAGATGTTCTGTCCCACCACGGTGCTGGCCGTCTCGTTGAAGGTGACGGTGGCGCCGGTGGTGCTGGTGGTGACGCTCAGCGCGGTGCTCAGCGCGGAGACGTTGCCCGCGGTGTCCCGGGCGCGCACGGTGTAGCTGTACGTGGCGCCAGCGCTCAGGCCGTTGTCGGTGTAGCTGGCCGAGGCGGGCGAGCCCACCAGCGAGCCATTGCGGTACACGTCATACCCGGCGATGCCGCTGGCGTCCGTGGAGGCCGTCCACGTGAGCGAGACGGAGGTGGACGTCTTGGACTGCACCGCGAGGCCCGTGGGGACGCTCGGCGCGGTGGTGTCGGCGGACGGAGCGCCCGCGGTGATGGTGCCGGCGCTGAACGTCTGCACTCCCGCGGGGAAGAAGTAGTTGAGCCCGCCGTTGTTGTCCCAGGTGCCGCTGCCGTTGTTGAAGACGGCCTCGAGCTGCGTGGCCGAGCCCAGGTTGACGGTGTACTTCGCGTAGCCGGCCACCTCCGCGGCGGGCATGGCGACACCCGGCGACGTCGTCCACGTGCCACCCGCGGGGCGGTAGTGGATGTACGGGGTGGCGAAGCCCTTCTTGTAATAGACGGTGACGGAGTTGCCCGCGCTGGTGGTGACGGAGAGCGCCGTGCTGGCCGCCGAGGTGTTGCCCGCCGCGTCCCGCGCCTTCACGGTGTAGCTGTACGCGGTGCTCGCCGCGAGCCCGCTGTCCGTGTACGTGGTGCCCGTGGGCGTGCCCACCTGCGTGCCGTTGCGGAAGACGAGGTAGCCCGTCACGCCGGCGTTGTCCGTCGACGCCGTCCACGACAGGGACACGGACGCGGCCGTCTTCGAGGGCGAGGTGAGGCCACCGGGAACGCTCGGCGGCGTGGTGTCCACCACCGGGGCGCCCGCGGTGATGGTGCCGGCGCTGAAGGTGGAGACGCCCGTGGGGAAGAAGTAGTTGCCGCCGTTGTTGTTGTCCCACGTGCCGCTGCCGTTGTTGAAGACGGCCTCGAGCTGCGTGGCCGCGCCCAGGTTGACGGTGTACTTCGCGTAGCCCGTCACCTCGGAGTCGGGCATGGCGTAGCCCGGCGCCACCGTCCACGTGCCGCCCGTGGGACGGAAGTGGATGTACGGCGTGGTGAAGCCCTTCTTGTAATAGACGGTGGCGGTGTTGCCCGCGCCGGTGGTGGCGGAGAGCGCCGTGCTCTGCGCGGAGAGGTTGCCCGCCGCGTCCCTGGCCCTCACGGTGTAGCTGTACGGGGTGCTCGGCGACAGGCCCGTGTCCGTGTAGCTGGTGCCCGTGACCGAGGCCACCTGCGTGCCATTGCGGAAGACGTCATACCCGGCCACGCCGTAGTTGTCGGTGGAGGCCGTCCAGAGCAGGGCCACCGAGGAGCTCGTCGTGCCCGAGGCCGTCAGCCCCGTGGGCGTGGAGGGCACGGTGGTGTCCGGCGCCAGGGTGGTGACGGAGAGCGCCGTGCTGGCCGCCGAGGTGTTGCCCGCCGCGTCCTTCGCCTTCACGGTGTAGCTGTACGCGGTGCTCGCGGTGAGCCCGCTGTCCGTGTAGCTGGTGCTGGGGCTCGAGCCCACCTGCGTGCCGTTGCGGAAGACGTCGTAGCCCGTCACCGCCACGTTGTCCGAGGCCGCGCTCCAGGTGAGCGTCACGGAGCGATCCGTCTTCGTGGAGGCCGCCAGGCCCGTGGGCGTGGAGGGCGCCGTGGTGTCGATCACCAGGAACGGGTGCGTACCCTGCACCGTGCCGTTGGGGTCCTCGATGTACTTGCCGCCCACCAGGTTGTACTTGCCCGAGCCGACGTAGACGGACTGGATCTCGCTGCGCGTCACGTTGCCCCGGCTGTCCGTGGCCTCGACGTAGTAGTCGAGCAGCTGGTCCCGGTAGTTGCCGAGGTAGACGTAGTAGAGGTCGCCGATCTCCTGCGCGGGCACCTTCGCCATGACGGGCAGGTAGGCGGGCTGCCACGAGACGCCGTTGATGACGGGCTTCAAATCCCTCCGGCTCAACGGGAAGTCCACCCAGGCGCCCACGCGCGTGGTGTCGATGTTGGGCACGCCCGCGGCCTTGAGCGCGGCGGGGTCATACACCTTGTGGGTGTTGTCCAGCGGGTCGATGCTCTTGTTGGTGTGCACGCGGACGCGGGCCTTGATGCTGGTGATGCCGCTCACGTCGTACGCGTAGGTGTAGATGGCGAAGTTGTTGTTGAAGTGGTGGAGCGTCCAGCCCTCGGACTTGTCCGTGTTGGGGCTGCCCGGGTTGTACGGCCAGCGCTGCGGCCACCAGACGGACGGGCCCGTACGGTCCTGCGTGAGGCGGTCCTGCACGTAGGGCTTGGAGAAGTAGAGCGAGTTGTTGAAGGCGAGCGTGGGCTTGACGATGTCGTCCTGGTTCTCGTCGTAGTAGCCGAAGCCCGAGTCCATGGCGGGCAGCAGGAAGTACCAGGCGAGCTCGGCGGGGTTGGCGCCGCCCGCCCAGTCGTTGGCCGCGTCACCCTTCACCGGGAAGGACATCATCCACGGGTTGAGCTGGTTGCCCGCATGCGTCACCTGGTTGTCCAGCGTGGTGGTGGGCTTCCAGTGGTTGGGGTGGGCGTCGAGCCAGATCTGCTCGGCCGTCTTCGCGTAGTTGAGCGAGGCCTGGAGCAGGGCGAAGTTGCGCTCCAGGTAGTGCCAGCCGTGCTCGAAGGAGACCGTCATGCCCTCCTGCACGCCGCTGAGGTTCGTCTTGGGCGCCAGGTTGAGGCCCGTGGCCGAGTTGAACGCGGGGAACTGGCCCCTCCAGATGCCGAAGGGCAGCTTCCAGTGGTGCCACTGGGGGTCGGACGAGGAGTCGCGCGTGTCCACCCACGAGCCGTCCTGCACGTGCACCACGTCGGTGGCGGGCGGCGTGTTGTTGACGAGGTACTCGCTGATGCCCAGGCACTGCACGCCAGCGGTGCAGGTGACGCTGCGGCCGTTGTACCAGGTGGTCTCCGAGCCCGCGCGCCCGCCCGAGTTGTCTCCGTCATGCGCGATGACGAAGAACTGCTTCTGCGGGACGAGCCCCTCGAAGCTCTGGAGGTTGACGATGTCGACGGTGACCTGGCCCTCCCAGCCCTCGTACCAGGAGCCGTTCTGGTTGACGGGGATGCCCACCACGCGCGACTCGGCGCCCGTGGCCGGGTCCACGTAGCGCACCCAGTGCGGCGTGGAGGCGAACGGGTACTTGTTGCGGATGACCTGCTGCTCGTGCGCCATCTGCAGGCTCACCCAGCTGCCCACGTTGCTGGTGTTCTGCAGGTCCGCGCGGTTGGGCGGCGACACCAGCGTGTCCGAGCCCGGATCGTTCAGGAAGGGGTAGTCCTTGAGCGTGCGCGAGAAGTGGTTGTCACCGATGACGGACCACTGGATGCCCAGCTTCGCCAGCGTGGGGATGAGGCGCTCGGAGAAGCCCAGCTCCGTGGGGAAGAAGCCCTTGGAGGACTGGAAGCCGCTGCCCAGGAAGTAGGGCTGCGCGAGCGTGGCGCTCTGGTTGACGAGGTCCTTGAGGAAGTAGTCCGGCCCCACCAGCGGCCCCATGGTGTGGTGGCCGGTGAAGTGGATGAGATCCAGCGTCCGGTTGCCCGCCGGGGTGCGCAGGGTGTTGTACCGGTCCCGCCAGGGCGAGCCCCAGCTGGTGTTGGTGTAGCCGGGCACGTTCTGCAGCGTGTTGATGTCCTGGACGTTGTTCACCACCGCCCCGGACATGGTCACGTGGACCTGGCCGGTGGGGGCGTTGGTGCTCATGTCCGCCGCCACGCTCGGGGGCCAGTACATATAGGCGCCCGTCTTCGCGTGGTGCGAGTAGTAGGCGACCAGGTCGTCGTGCGGCATCGGCGCGCCCGACGGCAGGAAGTACGTGTAGTTCGACGGCGGGCTCTGCTTGATGTTGATGACCTGGCCGTCATACGCGTAGCGGATGGCTCCGCCCACGGGCGTCGATGCGTACTTGCCCAGGTCGTAGTACGGCCAGAAGTTGGGCATGTGGTTGTGGTACACGTGCGACGCGGCGATCTGCGCCTGCGCCGGTCCGGCCCACAGCAGCGCCGCCACGGCGGGCAGCAGCAATGGCTTCAATCGGTTCACGGGGCTCCTCGGGGGAGGGGTGGGGGAAAGCGCCGGACGGATTAGTGGGGCTTACGCTTTTTGTCACTTTTTTATGCAATTCAGTTTTATTAGGAGCTCAGATGAACAAGGGGTTCTGGGTGTGCGCGCTGCTGCTGGTGGCGTGCTCCGAGAAGCAGGGGAGTGGGGCCGGGCCGGGCGCGCAGGACAAGGAGGCGGCGGCCCTGGCGAAGCAGGACGCGCAGTGCCCGGGCGGGACGGTGAAGGGGTGCCTGGACGGGGCCATGGAGGCCGATCGACGCGGTGAGTCACCGCGCGCGGTGGAGCTGTACACGCGCGTCTGTGACGCGGGCGTTGCACGGGCGTGCAACGTGCTGGGCACCTTCGTCTGGCAGGGGCGGGGCGTGAGCGCGCCGGATCCGGCGCGGGCCTATTCGCTCTACAAGCGCGCCTGTGAGGGAGGGGATGCCGCGGGGTGCTTCAGCGCGGGCATCTGCCACCGGACGGGCTCGTGCGCCGAGAAGAACGACGCGGAGGCCCACACGCTCATCCAGCGCGCGTGCGATGGCGGGGACAAGCGGGCCTGCGCCAACCTGGGCGGCCGCTGAAGGCCCGCCCGGCGGCTCAGGGAAACAGCGGGGACTTCACGGCGTGGGCGTGGCCGCCTGGGCTTCCTGCTCGGCCTTGGCGGCCTCGGCGGCGGCCCGGGCCTTGAGCTGGAGCTCGCGCTCGAGGCGGTTCTTCGCCTCCTTCTCGGTGATCGTCTTCAGGGTGGCCAGGCCCTGCTCGAAGTCCTTGCCGATCATCTCGTCCATGTCCACGAACAGGGAGAAGGCCTTGCCCATGAAGTCCTGGTGCCCCTCCATGGCCCACGTCACCTGGATGCTGCCATCACCCGTGGGCTTGAACGTGAAGAGGGCGGTGTTCGTGTTCGGCCAGGGCTCGAGGAACTCGAGCTGGATCTGGATGGACTCGTAGAGCTTCGCGTCCACGAGGGTCATCCTGCCCTTGCCCACCTGATCATTGCCGGACCAGGCGTAGATGGAGCCGGGCCCCGCGAAGGCTCCGTCGAAGGCCGTCTGCATCTTCGGGTCCTTCTCCGCCCACGGAGACCAGAACTTCCACTTGTGGAAGTCGTTCACGGTGCCGAAGGGGAGCTCGACAGGGGCGGCGATGGTGATGGACCGCTCGATGCGGAAGGTGGACGGCCGCGAGGCCACCACGGCACCCACTCCGATGAGGGCGACCACGAGCGCGAGGGAAATCTTCTTGAGCATTTCGTCTCCTGAGAGGCGGGGTGAACCGTATGTCCCCTCGCGGCTGGACGGCAAATGCCATGTGCCTCGGGACGGAGTGTCCGGGTGACCCGCTCCGGGTGTCCGGCCGAGCAGGCGTGCTAGGCTGCCGCCCATGAGCACGTGCTCGCCCCGTCGACGCTCGTCGTCTCGTCCTCCCTGGAGTTTCGTTCTCATTCTGCTGGCCGGGAGCGCCCTGGCCCAGCCCGCGCTCGACGAGTCCCAGTACGTGGAGCGGGTGCTCACCGCGAGCCTGGAGGCCCGTGTCGCCGGGCTCGAAGCCGCGCTCGGCCGGGCCGAGGCCGTGGGTGTGGGCCTGTGGCCCAATCCCTCGCTGGAATGGCAGCGTCAGAAGACGACCTCCGGGACTCGGGATGGGGAGAGCCAGGACGTGCTGGTGGCCTCCATTCCCCTCGTGCTCTCCGGGCGGTTGGGCCTGGAGGCCGAGGCCGCCGAGCGGAGCGCGCAATCCGCCGAGGCCCGGTACGCGTGGGCCCGGGCCGGGCTGCGCCATGAGGCCACCCGCGCATTCACCGCGGTGCTGGCGGCCCGGGAGCGCCGGAGCCTCCTCGAGGAGTCACTCGCCTCGCTGGAGCGCCTGGCCGGGGCCATCGCCGTCCGCGAGAAGGCGGGTGAGGCCGCGGGTTACGACCGGTTGCGCATCGAGCTGGAGGTGGAGGCGGTGCGGGATGCGCTGCGCGGCGCCGTGCTGGAGGAGCAACAGGCCTCGGCGCAGGCGTTGTGGTTGCTCGGGCCCGGGATGGCGTCCCTGCCTCCGTTGCAGGGCACTCTCGGGGTGGAGCGGCCCCTGCCGGACGTGGCCACGCTGTTGGAGGGGCTCGGCGAGCGGCGGGGTGATCTGCGTGCGCTCTCGCTGGAGGCCAGCGGCGCGGAGGCCGCGCGGCGTGCGGCGGGCCGCGGCGTGATTCCGGAGCCCACCGTGACGGCGGGCGCGCAGTTCCTCGACGTGGGATTGCCGGGCGCGGGGACGGGGTATGTCGTGGGCGTCGCGCTGCCGCTGCCTTTCTTCGAGCGCCGGCAGGGAGAGTCCGCCCGGGCGGAGGCGCGCAAGCAGCTCTCCGAGGCCCGCCACGCCGCGCTCCTGTACGCCGCGCGGACCCGGCTGCCGGTGCTGCGGGAGGCGGTGTCCGGCAGGCGGGAGCGGCTCGCGCGGCACCGTGCGGATGTCCTCTCGCGCGCCGAGGAGCTGCGCCGCATCGCCGCGACGGCCTACCGGGGTGGCAGCGCGGAGCTCCTCGTCCTGGTGGAGGCCGAGCGTGCCGCACGCGAGGCGCGGCTGACGGCCATCCAGCTGGGTGTGTCCCTCGTCGAGGCAGAGACCGATCTTCTTCTTTTCGTGGGCGCCTATGACGGCGCCGGATCCCGGAGCCCAGGGCGATGAGCCGACTGTCGTTGATCCTTCTCACCGTGGCGTGTCTGACCGCCTGCAAGCCGCGCCAGGAGGGGCATGAGCATGGGCCGGGCCAGGAGCATGGGCACGAGCACGGCGCGGCCTCCTCCGCGGAGCCGGAGCGGCCAGGCATGTCCGTGACCGTCTACCAGGATGGGCTCGAGCTGTTCATGGAGTACCCGGCGCTGGTGGTGGGCCAACCGTCGCCGCTGGTGGCGCACTTCACCGACGCGCGAGATCCCAACGGCTTCCGGGTGGTGACGAAGGGCCGGGTGACGGCCACGCTGCGCTACGCGGATGGCACCGAGGAGCGCTTCGTGGCCGGCAAGCTCCTGCGCGATGGCATCTTCAAGCCGCCGGTGCAGCCCACCCGGGCCGGCGAGGGCACGCTCACCCTGCGTCTGGAGGGCGAGCAGGTCTCGGGCACGGTGGAGGCGGGCAAGGTCGTGGTGTACCCCACCGTCGCCGCGGCCGTGGCCGCCGCGCCTCCCGAGGAGCCGGGTGAGGCCACCGTGCCCTTCCTCAAGGAGCAGCAGTGGAAGACGCAGTACGCGACGGCGCCGGCCGAGCCGCGCGCGCTGCAGGGAGGCGTGCGCGCCACCGGTGAGCTCAAGCCCGTGGCGGGACAATCCGCGGAGCTGTCCGCGCCCGTGGCGGGCCGAATCCCCGTGGGGGACCGCGTGGTGCACCTGGGGCAGCGCGTGCGCAAGGGCGAGGTGCTCGTGCGGCTGATGCCCACGAGCGCCGCCGCCGGGACGGATGTGGCCACGGTGGAGATGGAGGCGGCCCGGGCCCGGGCGGAGCTGGGCCTGGCGGAGCGTGAGGTGAAGCGCGCGGAGGAGATGTTCGCGGGCAAGGCCATCCCCGAGAAGCAGCTCGACGCGGCGCGGGTGGCGCGGGAGGTGGCGGCGGCGCGGGTGGATGCCACCGAGCGTCAGCTCTCGCTCTACCGCAGCACGCAGAATGGAGGTTCGGGGGGCCCCGGTGGCGCGGCCTTCGAGCTGCGCTCGCCGGTGGACGGGGTGGTGTCCTACGCGGAGGTGACGCCCGGGGCCATCGTGGACGTGGGCACGCGGCTCGTCTCGGTGGTCAACCCCGAGCGGCTGTGGCTGGAGGCGCGGGTGTACGAAGCGGACGTGGCGAAGGTGGAGCGCTCGCCGGGCGCGGCCTTCACGGTGGCGGGCTTCGAGCGCGAGTTCTCCGTGGACGAGAAGACGGGCCGCCGCGTGGCGGTGGGCTCGGTGGTGGATCGGCTGACGCGCACGCTGCCCGTCATCTTCGAGCTGCCCAATCCCGAGGGTGTCCTCAAGCCGGGCATGTTCGCCAAGGTGATGCTCTACACGGGCGAGACGGTGCGCGGGGTGGCCATCCCCGAGTCCGCCATCGTCGACGACAACGGCAAGCCCACCGTGTTCGTCATGGACGGGGGCGAGTCCTTCTTCAAGCGGGCCATCCAGCCCGGGGTGCGCTCGGGCGGCTACGTCCAGGTGCTCGAGGGCGTGAAGGAGGGCGAGCGGGTCGTCTCCCGGGGCGCCTACGAAATCAAGCTGTCCACCGTGGCGGGCGCCGCCGTCGGGCACGGACACACGCACTGAGGGCCCGGCATGAACCGCCTCATCCGCTGGTCCATCGACAACCGTCTGCTGGTGGTGGCCGCCTCGGTGCTGCTGCTCCTCCTGGGCATCGAGACCGCCCGGAACATGCCCGTGGACGTCTTTCCGGATCTCACCGCCCCCACCGTCACGGTGCTCACCGAGGCGCACGGGCTCGCGCCCGAGGAGGTGGAGACGCTCATCACGTTCCCCATCGAAACGGCGGTGAATGGCGCCACGGGCGTGCGCCGGGTGCGCTCGGCCTCGGCGGTGGGCATCTCCATCGTCTGGGTGGAGTTCGACTGGGGCACGGACATCTACACCGCCCGGCAGGTGGTCAACGAGAAGCTGCAACTGGTGGCCAGCCAGCTCCCCGCGGACGTGCCGCCGCCCACGCTGGCGCCCATCTCCTCGGTGATGGGGGAGATCCTCTTCCTGTCCATCTCCTGGGACAAGGCCGCGCAGGCGCCGGACGCGGCGGGGCGTGAGGCGCAGATGATGGAGGCGCGCAGCGCGGTGGACTGGGTGCTGCGCAAGCGCCTGCTGTCGGTGGCGGGCATCTCCCAGGTGGTGCCCATTGGCGGGGCGGTGAAGCAGTACCAGGTGCTGCTCCGGCCCGAGGCGCTCCAGGCGCTCGACGTCAGCTTCGAGCAGGTGGTGCACGCGCTGCGGACGACGAACCGGAACACCTCCGGTGGTTTCTTCGTGGAGCGGGGGCAGGAGTACCTCCTGCGCGCCGTGGGGCGGGCGCGGGGCGTGGAGGACGTGGCCAACACGGTGGTGACCGTGCGCGCGGGCCAGCCCATCCGCGTGGGGCAGGTGGCGGACGTGCGGGTGGGGCCGAAAACCAAACGCGGGGAGGGGAGTGCCAACGCGGAGCCCGCCGTCATCCTCGCTGTGATGAAGCAGCCGGACGCCAACACGTTGGAGCTCACCCGGCAGTTGGACGCGGTGCTGGACGACATCCAGCCCACCCTGCCCAGGGGGCTGATCATCAACCGCCACATCTTCCGGCAGGCGGACTTCATCTCGGTGGCCGTGCGCAACGTGTCCGTGGCGCTCCGGGACGGCGCCATCCTCGTCGCCGTCATCCTGCTCGTGTTCCTGATGAACCTGCGGGCCACCTTCATCTCGCTCGTGGCCATCCCGCTGTCGCTGGTGGTGGCGGTGCTGGCGCTCAAGGCGCTCGGCGTCACCCTCAACACGATGACCATTGGCGGGCTGACCATCGCCATCGGGGCGCTGGTGGATGACGCCATCATCGACGTGGAGAACGTCTTCCGGCGCCTGCGGGAGAACGCGCACCTTCCCGAGGGCCAGCGCCGCTCCGCCTTCGAGGTCATCTACCGGGCCTCGGTGGAGGTGCGTGCCTCCATCGTCTTCGCCACCCTCATCATCATCCTCGTCTTCGTGCCGCTCTTCTTCCTCTCGGGGTTGGAGGGGCGGATGCTGGCGCCGCTGGGGCTGGCCTACATCGTGGCCATCGCCGCTTCGTTGGCGGTGGCCGTCACGGTCACCCCCGCGTTGTGCGCGTACCTGTTGCCGCAGGCCCGCTCGCTGGGCGCGGAGGAAGGGCCCGTGCTGCGCTGGCTGAAGGTGCGCTACCAGCCCGTCCTCCTGTGGGCCCTGGCACGTCCCCGGGCCGTGCTGGGTGGAGCCGCCCTGGCCTTCCTCGCCACGCTCGCGATCGTCCCCTTCCTGGGGCGCTCCTTCCTGCCCGAGTTCAACGAGGGGACGTTCACCGTGAACGTCGTCACGTTGCCGGGCACGTCGCTGGAGGAGTCGGACCGGCTCGGCCGCCGGGTCGAGCAGGCGCTGCTGGCCCTTCCCGAGGTGGTGACCACCTCCCGCCGCACCGGGCGCGCGGAGCTGGACGAGCATGCCCAGGACGTCAACGCCTCGGAGCTCGATGTGGGCGTGGACCTCTCCAAGGGCAAGCGCGGCAAGGAGGAGATGCTGGAGGCGATGCGCCAGGCGCTCGCGCAGGTACCGGGGGCCGTGGTCACCATCGGCCAGCCGCTCTCCCACCGGATCGATCACATGCTCTCGGGCTCGCGCGCGGCCATCGCGTTGAAGCTCTTCGGGGATGACCTGGACACGCTGCGCGGACTGGCCGAGCGCGTGAAGACGGTGGCGGAGACGACCCGGGGCGCGGTGGACGTGTCCATCGAGCAGCAGGTGAACATTCCGGAGGTGGAGATCCGCATGGACCGTGACGCCGTGGCGCGCTACGGCCTCACCACGGGCGAGGTCGCCGAGGCGGTGGAGCGGGCCTTCTCCGGTGAGACGGTGGGCACCCTGCTGGAGGGACAGCGGGCGGTGGAGCTCGTCGCGCGTCTGGATGACGCCTCGCGGGCGGACCTGGATGCCATTGCCTCCACGCCGCTCGACACCCCCACGGGCCCGCGGATTCCCCTGAAGATGCTGGCGAGCCTCACGCGTGAGTCCGGCCCCAACACCATCACCCGGGAGAACGTGCAGCGGAAGATGGTGGTCCAGGCCAACGTGTCGGGCAGGGATTTGTCCTCGCTGGTGGACGAGCTCCGGGCCCGCGTCGCGAGCGAGGTGCGATTCCCCGAGGGCTACTACATCGTCTACGGCGGCCAGTTCGAGAGCGCCGAGCAGGCCGCGCGCACCATCACCCTGCTGGGTCTGGGCGTGGTGGTGGGCATCTTCCTGCTGCTGGTGGTGGCCTTCTCCTCGGTGCGCAATGCCTTGCTCACGCTCATCAACCTGCCGCTGGCGCTCATCGGCGGGGTGGTGGCGGTGGTGCTCACCTCGGGCGTGGTGAGCGTGGCCTCGCTGGTGGGCTTCATCACCCTGTTTGGGATTGCCACGCGCAACGGCATCCTCATGGTGAGCCATTTCGAGCACCTGATGACCGAGGAGGGAAAGAGCCTCCCCGAGGCGGTGGTGCAGGGCTCGCTGGAGCGGCTGGCGCCCATCCTCATGACGGCGCTGTGCGCGGGGCTCGCGCTGGTGCCGCTCGTCATCGCCGGGGGCGAGGCGGGCAACGAGATTCAAGCGCCCATGGGCGTGGTCATCCTGGGCGGGCTGCTCTCCTCCACCTTCCTCAACATGCTGGTGGTGCCGGTGCTCTTCCGGCTCTTCGGCCAGCCGCCAGGGTCAGGCTCCGCCAGCCCCTCCATCTGACGAGGCGCGTCAACGCCTGCCTCGCCTGCCTCGCAACCCCGTGGCTTGTATTTCAGGGCTGGAATATTGTACCTTGATAACAATCCTCGCGAGGTAATCATGAAATCACGGAAGACGACTGGTATTTCCCTTGGCGCCGTGCTGTCCGGTTTGATGCTTCTCGCTTGTGGCGGTGTTCCCGACGCGGAGCTGACTCCGGCCGATGGGCCCCAGGGCACCACCACGTCGGCCCTGTGCTCTGGCGTGAGCGTCACGACGCTCAGCCTCGCGGGCATCAGCACGTATCAGGGAGAGATGGCCGGGAGCGGGGACTGGGCGGTGGCCAACCCCGCCAATGCCGTCCGGCTGGAGTACTATGTCGATGGCGTCCTGCGCAGCTCGGAAGATCGCTGCAACGCCTCGGGCGGGACGTCTTCCTGCACCGGCTCGGGTTCCTGGTCCTTCAGCGCCTCGGGCATCACCTGCGGCTCGCACAACTTCCAGGTGAAGGCCTATCCGATGGTCATCGACAGCGCGGGCAATCGCACCGTCTGCTTGGACAGCCCCAGGTCGCTCTCCCAATCCGTTGCCGGTGATGCGTGCCCCCCGCTCATCACGCACATCCTGTACAACCCCTACTTCAGCGGCACCTATCAGTATGTCGATTCCGCCAATGTCACTCGCTATATCTTCGTGAACAAGAATCAGACGTACTACATCTGCGCGCGGGATGGCAGCGTCAACGGAGGACCCTTCACCAAGGGAGGTGGCTGCAATTACTAGTGGACTGTCCACGAAGTTATTGGACAAAATCAGGACGGGTGCCGATCCACCCACTCGTGCATCTTGGGACGGGTCCACGACCAGGTAAATGGATGGGCGTAGAGCCGGTTGTACTCGGGCCAGCTCGCTTCGAGGTGGGCAATGAACTCGGAGCGGCTGGCCCAATCTCCCCGCTGCAAGTAGTGGGCTCCGAAGGTACGCAGCAGCAGTTCAGCCTGATTGAGCCAGGAGGCATGCGCTGGGGTGAAGAGCACCCGGACATGAGGGTAGTTGTGCCGCAGGAAATCGAGCGTTTGTCGGCAGACATGGCTGGAGCCGTTGTCCCAGATGAGGTGGATGCGTGGTGAATGCCTGTACTCCTCGAGCAACTCGGGTAGGACGGCTCGCAGGCTGGCTGAGTCATTGCGCTCCAGACACCAGCCGCGCATCTGTCCGGTGTGGACCTCCAGTTTCACCAGGACTTCGTGGACAGTCCACTAGCGCCGGAGTTGGCCGAGCTTGTGGAGCACCTCGGGTATTCGCCGGCCTGCCCGGGATGTCTCGGCGAGCCTTTCCGCACCGGGCTCCGACTCGAATGCGTCGGGAGGAGTTCCAGGGGGTGGCGGGATGGGGTAGGTCCTGACTTAGGCTTTCTGGGTTTTGCTTGGTGAAAGGACACTCGCGTGAAATTCGAGGTCTTCCAGGTGCTGTTCAGCGCTGCTCTGGAACGGCGGCAGCACTATCTCTCCGACCCCTCGCTGGCCCCTTGGTTCAAGAACACGGCATTGCCGCCCATCATCGGGTTCGGGCTTCCAGCCGATGAGGCGCCGGTCCATCTCGTGACGATTGGCCTGAATCCGAGTGACCGAGAGGTGACCGAGGGCTTCGTGCCGAAATCGGACGATGCCAAGAGTCACTGGGACCGGCAGACTGGGTACTTCACGCGTCCGTACCGCACCTGGTTCGACAAGGCTGAGCGCATCGTTCGGGCGGCTTCGGGCGGAGAGGTCTCCTACGGCGGCGTGTACGGGACGGGACGACGGTGCGTGCACCTCGACGTGTCGCCCCTGCCGACGGCCGGCAAGTTCGACACGGTCTTCGATGCCTCTGAACGAACGCCGGAGGAGCGCGCACGGGCGATTGATCTCCTCAAGCGGGAGTCCGACGAGTTGCTGCGTCCGCTTGTCCGCCTGCTCGTGGAGAAGCACCAGCTGCCCCGCGTCCTCATCATGGGGTATTGCCCCCCGGCTGGAGGCTCCGCGACCATGAAGCGCTTCTGGGGCCGCGGCGCAGAGTTCAAGGTGCGCGATTTCGGGGCCGAGGCGGGTACGCGGTGGGCCGTGGGCGCGTGGGCCATTGGGACGTCTTTGCAGCTGCCGGTCGCGTTCCTGTCGAAGGGGCCTTCCAGTCAGGCAGGCATCGGTGACCTCGAGCGGGCGGCCTCGCGGCTCTCACCAGAACATTGATCGCCTCCCGGCGCGCGTCCGGGCTCAGGTGCGCGTACTTCATCATCATGTCGATGGTGGCGTGACCCAGCAGTTCCTGTGCTGCTTTGAGCGTCATGCCCTTCATCACCAAGTGGCTGGCGAACGCGTGGCGGAGCGTGTGCCAGCAGCCCACCTCACGGAGTCCTGCCCCCACTCGACTGCCCTTCGGTGGTGAAGCGCGGGCCGCAGCGGTACTCTCTGACCCCGGTTTGTTCTTCCTATCCGCGTAGCACGCCGGGCGCCGCGCCGTCAGAACTCGTAGTTGGTCTGATGGTAATTGAATTTTCCGCACTCGAGGCATTCGTACCAGCACTCATTCCACTGCGAGGTCTCAGCGCTTCCGAAGTGCGTCGCAGAGCTTGCGTAGATGACGCGGGTCTCCTTGCTCGCGCAGTTCATGCAGCGGGAGAACCAGCCATTCGCAAGCGGATGCTCCGAGGCCGGAACGCCCGAGCCCACGTAGGTTCTCGCGTAGCCACTGTAGACGGCAGCGAAGATCCGACGGAATTTGACGGTCGGGTCGGCCGAGCTCCCCGCCCCCCAAGACGACAAAACCCCCGGTCGTTGGGGCGACCGGGGGCGGGGGCGTCATGGGGGCTGGGCGCTCAAGCGGATTTGGCGCGCTTGCGCGTGGGGGCCGGAGGTGTCGGCTGCGGGTCATGGCCCGCGTGCTTCTGCCTCCAGGAGTCCGCGTCGATGTCCAGCACGTGGCAGTGCTGGACGAAGCGGTCCACCAGGGCCGCGACGCACGCCGCACCTGGGAAGACAGTCCCCCATTGCTTGAATGACAAGTTGGTGGTTATGACCGTCGCGCGTTTTTCATGCCGCTGGCTGATGATGTTGTAGAGCAGGTCTCCAGAGCGGCTGTCACACGGCAGGTAGCCCAGCTCGTCGAGAATCAGCAGGTCTGGCTGGAGGTAGCGGCGTAACCGCCTGTCGAGCGCGGGGAGTGACTCCTGTTTGAGCAGGTCGGCCAGCGCGCCCGCCAGGGTGGTGAAACGCACGGTGTAGCCCTGCTGGAGGGCGGTGAGGCCGAGGTTCTGTGCCAGCATCGTCTTGCCCACGCCACTCTGGCCGCGCAGCAGCACGTTGTGTCCGTGCTGGAGGAAGTCGAGTGTGAGCAGCCGCTCGTAGAGAGGCTTGTCGATGCTGCGCGGGTGATTCCAATCGAAGCGGTCCAGGGGACAGAGGGTGCCCAGGGTGGCGACGCGGGTGCGGCGGTCGAGGTTGGTGGCATCGCGGGCCCGGTGCTCCAGTTCCACCAGGCGCTCGCACACCTGGGTGGGTGAGGCCCGGTCGCGGGTGGAGCTCTCCAGCAGGGAGCGCAAGGCCTCGGGGGTGGCGCGCAATCCGAGGGCGCGCAGTCTGTCAATCACGTCGACGGGTGGTGCACTCATCGTAAGACTCCAGGGAGTGAGGCAGCACGTCCCGGTCAGGGACATGGCTGCCGAGGTGGACTTCGAGGGGAAGGGGCTGGCGCAGGGCGAGGCGGCGCTGCTCGCACACGGCGGCCAGGGCGCCCGGGTCATGAGTGCCGCGCTGGAGCACCTCGGCGACGGCGTCGGCCAACAGGGAGGGGCCGTAGGTGTCCAGCAGCCGCAAGGTGCGGGCGGTGAGGCTGCCCACGTTGCGGCCGGCCTCCACCCAGCGGGTGAAGAGAGCCTCCACGCCGGGCACGCAGGCGCGCAGCCTGTCCTGGCCCTTGGGCTCACGTGCATGGCGCTTGAGGGCCAGGAGGGCTTCGCGGTGCTCGGGGGCTTCCACCAGCTGGCGCCGGCCCCAGCAGCGGGCATGGCGGGCCACCTCCTGGGCGCCGTCCAGCAGACGCACGCAGGTGTCATCGGCCACCAGGGTGAGGCTGGTGCTGGCGTAGCGTGGGGGCACGGAGTAGCTGTTGGTGTCCAGGCGGATGAAGGCGGTTGCATCCACGCTCACCGGCTCCACCCTGTCGGTGCTGGCCGGTGTTGGTGGAAGCGGCAGCAGGCGTTGCTTCTCCTCGGCCAGGCACTCGGCCACGGTGCGCCCGGGCTGCGTGGGGTGGGGGCGCGCATGGGCCACCTCCTGAAGGAAGGCCCACAGCTCCTGGTTGCCCTGCTCCACCGAGTGCACGCTACGGCCCGCCAGGAAGCGCTCGCGCAGGTAGCGGATGGCCCGCTCCACCTTGCCCTTCTGGTTGGCTTTACGTACCGCGCACACCCTCGGCTGCACCCGGTAGTGCCCCGCCACCTCCAGCAGCAGCGGGTGGAAGCGCACCGCGTCCCCATACCTCTCCAGTACCACCGCCTTGGGGTTGTCGAACAGCCATTGCCGGCTGGTGCCTCCAAAGCAGCCCGCCGCTCTCACCAGCGAGCGCACCAGCGAGTGGGCTCCCATGTCGAAGACAAACTCGCCCCACATGCCGCGCGACCAGGCCAGCACCTGGACGAACAGCCACAGCGCCCTCTCCCCGCCGGGCACCTTCACCTTTCCCACGTAGGCCCAGTCCACCTGCGACTGCTCGCCCGGCAACGGCTCCACCCTCAGGAAGGCCTCCCGCGTGGGCCGCGGGCGCACCCCGGCCACGTACTCGCGCACCGTCCGGACGCTGCCCTCGTACCCTCTGCCCCTGAGCATGTCGTACAGCCTCGTGGCTCGCAGCTTCGGGTAGCGCGCCAACGTCTCGGTGATGAAGTCCGTATACGGCTCCACCAGCCGCGGCCTCTCCTGTCGTGACGGCCCGCGCCCCTCCATCAATCCCAACACCCGGCGCACCACGTCCCCGTGCACCTCGAGCTGGCTGGCGATGGTGCCTACCTTCCAGTGCTCGGCGTAGTACAGCCGGCGCACCTCCGCCTCCACCTGCGTGTCCACCGTCACGGCAACCCTCCCGCTGACTGCGCCTGTCTCAGCGCGTGCATGTCCTCGAAGTCACCCAGGCCGTGCACCTCGCCGGCCATGCGCTTGTCCCGTGGCGCGACGAGCTGCACGTCGTAGAAGAGGCCGCGCATGCCCACGCCACGTGCGTCGGTCAATCCCAGCCAGTACGAAACGGCCGTGGCGTTGGCACACAGCACAACGCGCACCGGACAGTCCATCCACAGCGCCAGTCCTTCCAGCAGCGTCGTCACCGTCCGGCCGTGGCGCAGGTGCGTCAACGGGGGCAGCACCGCCCTCAGCTTCTCCTCCGGGCCGTGCGTCAGCAAAAGGCGCGTCTGCGTGGCCGAGGGCCACATCAGCAGCGAGGGGCAATCCATGCTCAATCTCCACGCCGGCTCGCTCGCATGCACCGCCCATCGATGCGCCCGGCTCGCTCGGCGCCGCGCACTCCACAGCAGCCGGAGGAGACCGCGAAGGTGGATCCGTCACGCTATACTTGGTACGTTGGCTCAGCCGCCGCCTGTAGGCGCGTTGCCGGTCGCGGTGGTCCAACCGCCCCTCCTCGCTGCGCTGGTGGCGGGCCCGGGCGGCACGCACCACTCGCTGGCGGCCGGCCTCGCGGCACTCCGGGCCGCAGTAGGACTGGCCCCGATAGCAGGAGGGGCACAGGAAGAAGACCCTCAGGCACCAGGAGCAACGCTCCTCGAGAAGAAGCTCCACGTCCGCACACTCCGAGCGGACGGGCAGGAACTTGACGGAGCTGCGCAGCGGCGGCACTCATGCCGCCAGCCGACCGCAACACTCCGGAGGGCTCGGGTGGCACAGACCCGGGCCCTCTCTTTTATGGCCGCCCGCTACTGCTCAGGTGGTGTACGTCCCCCTACCACTCCGGTCGAATTCTCGACCCGACCGTCAAATTCCGTCGGATCTTCGCTGCCGTCTACAGACGAGAACCCGCACGCCCTGGCGGAACAACTGCTCGGCTTCTTCGCCGAACCCTGACACCTTCTGTCTCCTGGAGCCCTCCCCCATGTCCTGCTTCTTCAAGTCCGCCCTCCTGCTCGTCTTCCTCGCCACCGCCGGGACGGCCCATGCACAGACACACATTGAAACCCAGCCACTGGCCCTGGCCTTCCGGGGTGTGAGCGTGGGGGCCCTCCACCAGGTGGGCCACGTCAAGTTTGGAGGGGGTTTCTACTTCTTCTCCTTCCCGGACTTCTTCGTCGACCAGAGCCCGGGCAACGCCAACGAGGGCTGGAACGTCACCGTCTCCCCCGCCTTCTGGTTGGAGGGCAATTACCAGTTCCAGGAGGATGGGACGGGCCTGGGCCTCGGCGCCAACGTCGTCTACTCCAACTTCCAGATCACCCAGGACACCGCCCCCGGACGGGCCCAGTACCAGGCGCTCGTCTTCATCCCCAAGGTCACCTATACGTGGGTGTTCTTCTCCCACCTCGTCGTCTCGCCGGGCCTCGGACTGGAGTTGCACGCCAAGGTGGGGGGCAACACCACGGTGGGCACGAATGACTTCGAGCCGCTGCGCCTCCAGCCACTGCCCATCCTCAGCGTGGGCTACCGCTTCTGAGCCGGGTGGACGCCGCGCTCCAGCCTCTGGAATGCTGGAGGGGTGCTCGACTTGAATGACGTCCGCGTGTTTGCCCGGGTGGTGGAGCTGCGCAGCATCTCCGGCGCGGCCCGGAAGCTGGGCCTGCCCAAGTCCACCATCAGCCGCAACGTGGCCCGGCTGGAGGAGGCGCTGGGGGCGAGGCTGATCCAGCGCTCCACGCGAGGACTGGGGCTGACGGACACAGGCACCGTCTTCCACCGCCACTGCCTGCGCATCCTCGAGGACGTGGAAGCCGCGGAGGCGGCGGTGAGTCAGTTGCAAGGGGCTCCCCGGGGGCTGCTGCGGGTGAGCGTGCCCGCCACCTTCGGCCACTTCTTCCTCGGGCCCCTGCTGGCCGAGTTCCTCCAGCGCTACCCGGAGCTGCGCGTGGCGCTGGAGGTGACCAACCGGCGGGTGGACCTGGTGGAGGAGGGGGTGGACGTGACCATCCGCGCGGGGCGCCTGGCCGACTCCTCCTTCATCTCCCGCCGGCTGGGGGAGGCGCGCTTCGTGCTGTGCGCGAGCCCGGCCTACCTGCGCCGCCGGGGAACACCCCAGGAGCCCCTGGAACTGGCCGCGCACGAGGTGGCGGATGTGGTGCCCTTGGAGGGCAGCCGCACCTGGCGGCTCTCCGGCCCCGCGGGCCAGCAGGTGGACGTCACCCTCACCCCCCGCCTGGGCGTCAACGATCCAGGCATGGTATACAGGGTGGTGCTGGGCGGCACGGGGCTCGGCTGGGTGCCGGAGTTCCTTTGCGCGGAGGATCTGCGCGCCGGCCGGTTGCGCCCGCTTCTCCCGGGCTGGAGCCTGCCCGCGGCCGAAATGCACGCCCTCTTCCCCAGCCAACGGGACCTGGCACCCAAGGTCCGCGCCTTCGTCGATTTTCTCGTGGAGAAACTGGCCCGCCACGGTGCGGTCCAGGCGCCTCGATAGCCGATGGCCACGCCACAGCGCGGGGATGCGCGCTCGGCGGCTTGCGCGATCATGAAGCGCGCCAGGTCGGCACGGGTGAGCTCACTGC
This sequence comes from Archangium sp., assembly GCF_057119385.1. NCBI lineage: Bacteria > Pseudomonadati > Myxococcota > Myxococcia > Myxococcales > Archangiaceae > Archangium > Archangium sp. Next base: position 127,053 of record NZ_DBNGVP010000022.1, read on the forward strand.
CACCGGGCACGCCCGCGTCGCGAGCGAGGCGGTAGCCCCCCGGGCCGGTCCATCCAGCAGCCGCGGCGGGCGGACGATCGTCCAGTCCAGCCCGCTCGCCTTCACGTGCTCCTCGAGCCGCAGGTGGTCCGCATGCACGTGGCGGAGCAGATGACGGCCGATGAAGCGGAAGAACAGGGGCTCCGTGCCCGTGGGGGTGACCATGCCCGAGGTGATGACCAGCAGGCGGCTCACGCCCCCGGCCTTCATCGCGGCGATGATGCTCGCCGTCCCCTCGGACATCACCGGGGTGGGCGACAGATCCTGTCGCTGGTGTGGTGTTGAGCCGCGAGCAGTCACGCCGCCAAAGACGCCCACGCCCCTGCTGCCACCCCCTGGGGAGGCCACCGGGCCGGCGTGTGCCCCAGGGAGCTGCACCGTGTCTGCACCAGCCCGGCCCCCAGCCCTCGTGGCACCCGTCAGCAGCCCTCCTCGCCCCCTCGGCTCCAGCCCTCTCCCTCCACACCGCCCCCATTCCGCCTATACGCCCCCGCCCAGGACAAACTTGACGCGCTTGCATGGCGTCTTCGCCCCAGGGGCGACACTGCGGCCATTTCTGGTCCCCACGGCGGCGGCGCCGGGCGAGGACGAAGCAGCAGCGGGAGGAGCGGGAGCAGGGAGTACGTGCAGGAAGCGGCAGCGCGTCCCGAGGCCGGACTGGGCCGGGTTGCTCCGCAGGACGTTCGCGGTGGATGTCTTCTCCTGCCCAAGCTGCGGGGGCAGGCGGCGAGTGCTGGCCCACCTCACGCAGGGCGCCGTCATCCGGCGCATTCTCCGCCACCTTCAGCTGCCTGAGTCCCCAGCTGTCCTGGCTCCGGCCCGGGGGCCACCGCAGCTGGAGCTCTGGGAGTAACTCACAGCGCAGGGACGCCCCCTCTCGCGGAGCCCGAGGCGACCGGTCGTCCGCGCAGGGGAGAGGTGCGCCTGGAGCGCGACGTGCAGTCCCCCATGGGGACCCTCCTGCACTGTCCACGGCGTGTCGCGCGGCCCTCCTGGCCGACCACCTACCCCGGCTGTCGCCCGCAACAGGGCTCCTATCCCGCCTATACTCCGACGGATGGCTGGGCCCTCAACCGGGGGAGCTGGTTCAATTTCAACACGGTCGCGCAGCTGCCGAGCTTCGACTTCGTCGGGGTGGAGACGGGCGTGAACGTCGGCGGCTGGACGTGCGCGAGCTGAACGGCACGGGCGTACCGCTGGAGAACAGGAGCACGGCCTTCCTGGCGCTCATCCTGGAGACCAACGCGAACCGGATGGCGTCCATGGGAGGCTACGTGGCGGCGTCCCACCGCTTCCAGTCGGGCCCGGTGGCGCCAGCGTGGGAAGGGCAGGTGAACCTGTATGGGACGGTGCGGCCCCACCCGGCGCTGGAGACGCGGCTGGAGGTGTTCCTGGACCGCGTCTCCTTCGGCCCGCGCCTCATCGAGGACCTGGGAGATAACCGCTTCCTGCTGAGCCCGCTGCTGCCGGACTCGATGTCGCTGACGCTGCGGCAGCAGTGGGTGGTGACGCCGAGGCTGACGCTGCAGGCCTACGCGCAGCTCTTCACCGCCTACGGGGCGTACGGCACGTATTACGAGGGAGTGTCCGACGCGTCCCGCACGCCCATCCGCTTCGCCAGCCTGGTGCCGGTGGAGCGGGAGAACACGGAGGACTTCCACGACGTGGCGCTGAAGCTGAACATGGTGCTGCGCTGGGAGTACCGGCTGGGCTCGACGCTGTACGTGGTGTACACGCACGGGCAGCAGCGCTTCCCGGTGGCGGACGGCGTGAGGCCGCCGCACACGCTGATGCCGAGGGGGCTGCTGGCGGGAGCGGCCAACGACGCGCTGATGGTGAAGTGGTCCTGGTACTGGGGCGCGTAGACCCCCCTCTCCCCTCGGGAGAGGGACGGGGTGAGGGTCTTCCCCCCGTACACGAATGTTCAATCGGGTTCAACATCCGTGCATGCAGGCGCAGGAGGCCGGCTACTCGCTGCCGCTCCTGACCCACCGTGTGAAGCAGGGCCCCTGCGGCGCAGGCATCGCGGCATCTACCGTCTCACGCACGACCCGGCTGTTCGAGTCCTCTGAGCGATGCCCGGAGGTTACTTGCCGCTTCAGGCTTTTCAACCTATGGAGTTGACTCAAGGGACTCGGATCGATTGCGACGGAGCCGAGCAAGCCCTGTAGGGCCTGACTTCTCAACCTCAGCGGGGAGCGGAGCAATGATGAAGGTTGTAGCAGCGTCGGCCGAAACGAAAATGGAGAGGTTCCCCATTGCGCCGGCACAGTTCCTGACCAACCTCTTCGCGCTTCTCCGAACGGCCGGTCACGAGCGCATCATCAAGCTCCTGGCGTCCTCTACGACCCAAATTGGCGTCCACAACTACGGTAACTGGAACGGAGGCACGTATAACTGGGGTCTCGTCTTCCGGGTCGACATGGAGTCCTTTGGTAGATTATCCGAAGCGTAGAAAGTCAGAATTGATAACGGAAGTCAGTTGAATGTTCCGGTCAAGCCATATGACACACCCTGTTCGACAATCTCTTGGCAGGGCCTTCACTCGGAGATGCTCGCTCCGACCTCTGATGGCGAACAGGTCTAGATATAATATAACTGACTTCCGTTATGATACGTAGCTGCGTGCTCCATCTAGGGCTCCCCTGAACGGGACGTGAAGAAACCCGATCTGAACTGCGCTGTTGCGCAAACGGGATCTGATTCCCACATGAGCTTGAGTATGAATGCCGATGTTCCATTGCCCGGACTCGATCGACTGATGGATGTTTGCCGGAAGCACGGCTTACCCATGAAGACCCTGCCACCAGGACACTCTCCTCCTGCCGCTGGGTCACTGGTGGCGGGGCACCCTTTCGATCCCATTCTCGCGACTGTCTACAGGCGTCTTGGAGGAGCCCTGCTAGGAGGGAAACACGATGGGGTGCTTTTTCTCAACCGGGTCGATGACCAGGTAAATGGAGTCGAACGGGAAACCGAAGAGCTACGCGACGGAGAAGAGCCCTTCCACTCCTCCGTCGCCTTCGGGTCCATTCCCGCGCTTGCCTCGTATTACGCCGTGGTGCCGAAGTTGGCCGACGAGCAGGGCCGCCAACCGGTCATCTACTTCGAGACCTACATGGATAGGTACGCCTTGCCCATCGCCTCGGACGTGGACCGATTCTTCGACACCCTCTCGCGCTATATCGACCTGCTCGTGGAGGACGAGGGCTTCCGCTCGGGTGGTAAGCGAGACGTTGAGTTCCCGGATAGCGTGCCCGAACTCATCGCCCGTGACCGGCGGCTGGTCGAGATGATCGTCACCGGCCGCTTCGACTTCATCATGAACCTGGGGGACGAGTTCCAGGACTGGCTCGCCCGGGTGAAGTCGGCCTGATGGAGAATCACTCATCGGCTCCGTCCCCTCTATTCCAAGCGCCATGAGTCAGGAGACATTCGCAGCGCTGCGCCCTGCCGACTACGGCTACAACACGGCCAGCGCCGCTCGATGCATCGGCGTTGAGCTCGCGTGGTGGGTATGCATCCTGGCCCTGGTGCTCCAAGCCTGTGCAACGACGGGAGCGATGGATGACCTCGAGCCCGAGGAGGACCTTCCAGCGAAGGAGATTGGAAGGGCCCTGCATCCCTCATGGGAGACACGCGACGCGGAAACGGACGAAGAAGCACGCCGGGCTGAGGCCACGGCGGCCCTGTCGGGCATGCGCGGAGTGGCCAGCCACGTGGAGGAAGCCGGCGCCGAGCTGGTCTTCCGGTTCTGGGCACAGGACGGCGTGCTGACACTGCTGTCCTGGAAGCGCAGTGCCGGAGAAGCTGGCTTCACGGGCAAGGTGGATTCATTCGTCCGGGATTTCGAAGTCTACCTGCCCACCTACGTGAGGGCTCGCACGGGAGAGGTTGTCTTCACCCTGCTCCAAGAACAGCGGGGCTGGAGCCTACGGTCCGTCACCACCGCCGAGGGTTCCAAGCCACTGGAGGCCAGGACATTGCCTGTGCGGCGCTCGGGCGTGACGGCGGACACTCTCGCCCAGGCACATGCCGTGGCCATCCAGCTGGCCAAGGGGCTGCGGGTCCCCAATGGGGGCAATGCCACAGTGTTGGCGGATGTCCTGTTGGATGATGACCGAGTCCTAGGCGCGACGACCGCACGCTACGAGTCCCATGGCGGCCCGCCCGTCCGAGAGCCCTCGCCGGAACTGGCCGCGCAAATCACTCAGGCGCTCCTGCCGTTCACCCACGGTATTGGACCGCGCACGGTCCGGTTGACGCTGCAGGCAGAGCATCACCGGGCGGAGCGGCATGCGCGCTGGCGAGTGATGGAGGCCGAGACGCTACGCCCGGAGTCACGCTCCTCGCCCGACCTCGTCGCCGAGCACTACGCGCTCTACGAGCGCATCCTCCGCGAGTGGAGGGAGGAGACCCAGGCCGCCTTCCTGCAAGCTGGGGTCACCAGCACCGAGTTCCTCGCCACCTGGTTCATCAGCAGTCTCGCGTTACGAGGCGGCATCACGCTCTTCGAGGCGGTGGCGCCCAGACTGGCCCCCATCCTGGCCCGGGGTGGCTCGGAGGCCGTGGCTTGGTTGCGTTCCTTCCTCGCCCGGGTACGTCCAACGGAGCGGGAACAGTTCCATCGCTTGTGGACGAAGGCCCAGACGCAGGGGCTGTCAGCCGCGGAGAAGGAGCAGTTGCGCAAGCTCATGGCCCGCTTCGAGAAGCTCCTCGGTACGAAACTTGACCGTTATGAGAGCAACGAACTCAGGCGGATGGCGCACGACGACTTCTACGAGAAATTACATCCCAATCTGGCGAAGCTCCTGCTCGATGATCGGGCAAATCTCTATCCCGTGCATCATCGCGTTCCAATTGAGTACGCCCATCTCTTCGTGCGGTTGAACATCAACGCCAAAGAGAACCTTTGGGGAGTGCACAAGTCCGTTCATCAAAAGATCAACAACATTTGGACGGCATTCCGGCGGGCAAAAGGCAAGGCCACTGCGGAAGATGTGCGGAAAGTGGCTGCCATCGTCGACCGGCACTTTGGTCGCTGGTTCAACCAACGTTATGAAGCGAGCCGCTCCGCATCCGCACTCGCCAAGGCCGAGGCGGATGCACTCGACGAAGTCAAGGTGCTGGTAGACCTCCTCATGAAATGAGCATGACTGCTGATATCGCACTGCATGGGCTCGACCGGCTGATGGAGGTGTACCGGAAGCACGGGCTGCACATGGAGACCCTGCCGCCGGGGCGCGCGCCTCCCTCGGCTGGAGAGCTCGTAGCGGGCCACCCTTTTGATCCCGTGCTCGCGGCCGTCTACAGGCGTCTTGGCGGGGCTATTTTCGGCGGGGAATTCGGGGGGCAACTCTTCCTCGACCAGGTCAATGATCAGTTGAATGGAGTCGTACTGGGGACCGAGGCATTTCGTGAAGAGGAGGACCCCTTCCGCTCCTCCGTCTTGTTCGGGAGGATCCCCGGGCTCGCCTACTACTACGCCGTGGTGCCCAGGCTGGCTGACGAGCGGGGCCGCCAGCCCGTCATCTACATCGATGCCTACATGGACCGGTACGTCCTGCCCATCGCCTCGGACGTGGACCGCTTCTTCGATGCCCTCTGCCGCTACATCGACATGCTCGTGGTGGAGCAGGGCTACCTGTTCGATGGCATGCCCGGTATCCATTTTCCCACCAGCGTGCCCGAGTTCATCGCCCGTGACCGGCGGCTGGTCGAGATGATCGTCATGAGGGTGCTGCGGTTGCCGTACCTGTCCTCGAGAATCTCCAGCATGTCCCTGCGCTCTTGCTCCTTGAGCGGCGCCAGCCCCCAGTCGTCAATCACCAGCACGTCCACCTTGGCCAGGCGCGCGAGCACCCGCGCGTGGGTCCCCCTGCACGACAATCCGGGCCCTCGGCCACTCCCTGCCGGGGCAGGCTGGCGACCAGTCCCTAACGCTGGTGCATCGCCGCATCCAACTCCGCCTGGAAGGCGCTGTGCCGGGGGAACTCCTCGCGGAACCGGTGGAGGAGCTCCGGGGCCCGTGCCGGCTGTCCTCGTCTCTGGAGCACCTCGGCGCAGGCCGCCAGCAGCAGGGCGGCCTTGCCGTAGCTGCGCCGGTGCTTCTCCCGCACGATGGCGCGCGCCCGCTCGCGGGCCACCGTCAAACACCCCTCCGACAGTTCCTCCTGCCGGGGGCGGCTCACCGAAAACGCGGGAAGGACCTCGGCGTACGCGCGGGAGAGCCGCTCCGACAGCTCCCGCTCCGCCTCCTCCGTGGTCCAGGGCTCGTCCTCCAGACTGTTCTCCAACGCCGTGCGCCACAACTCCTCCACGGAGCGTGGGGGCCCCTCGGGAGAAGACGGGCCCGACAGCCACAGCAGCAGGAACGGCACCACGAGCCCCTGGGGATTGTCATTGTCCGACCACCCGAGCACCTTCGCATTCGCGGCGCTCTTCCAGGCCGCCTGCCAGTCGTGCCCGAGCAACCGGGCATGGGCGAGCAGCACCTCATCCAGGCGCGGGTACGGCTCGTCCCGCTCACCCCTCGGCAGCGGGGGTTCTTCCCAGGGCATCGGCCCCGTGTCGTCCGGTCGGGCCAGGGCCTTTTCCAACTGCCGCGCGGCCCGCTTCATCAGGCGCGCGCGCTCGGGCTCGGTCTTGCCGCAATCCCGCAGCTCCAGCAGGCGCCTCAGGTCCGGGCTGGCCACCAAGGACTCCCAGCGGGCTTCGCGGACCTGCTCGGGGCGTGCGAGGCGCTCGGCGGCCGTGGCGAGGAAGTCCGCCACCCAGGCGCGCAGCGGCAGTCTGGCCGGCAGGGCTTTCAGGGCCTCGTGGGCCGTGTCGAGCACCTCGCGCGGCTGCCCCTCACGTTCCAGCAGCGCGAGCAGGTCCACCCAGGCCCTCGGGTGGCGGCCCCGTCCGGCACGTGCCAGCTCGCGCAATCCCTCGGCGCCCCGAGACAGGCCCACGGCCTCGCGCAACCAGGCCTCGGCTTCCGAGTCGTCCTCCTGCTTGCGCAGGAGGGCTTCCCAGTCGGACAGGAAGGCCTCGAGCTCCGGTAGCGGCTCGGGGGAGATATCACTCACCTCCTGCAGCTTTGGCCGTGGGCCGAAGCTCCACCGGTCCGCCTCTTTCATCGCAGCCCACAGCGCCTCGGCGCGCCGGGCGGGCGGCGTGGTCCGATAGAGGGCGCACAGGTAGCGGGCCCGGGCCTCGGGCACGTCCACTTCCCCGAAGTGCTCCGGGCGCAGGCCCAGGCCGTAGTCGTCCTCGCGTTGGAGCAGCTCGAACAGGGCCCGGTAGGCGTCCCGGGCGAGCGGCCAGCGGCCTCGCTCGAAGGCCCGCTGCGCCCGCCGGAACAGGGCCGTCACGGGCGCGACGAGCTCCGCGTAGGGACCGGGGCCGGAGTCCTCATACTGGTCGTACTCGTCCCAGTCGGAGGGGGCCTCGTCCTGGAGCTCCTCGAAGCGCTGGACCTGCTCGGTGATGTCGGCCAGCAGCTTGTCCTGGAGGGCGTGCTCGAGTTCCTGCTGCCGGTCATCCGGGACGGGGGTGAGCGAGTCCAGGAAGGACTGCCGCTCGGAGGGGTGGACATGGCTGGCCATGGCGCGCAGCACGGTGCGCAGGTCCTCGAGCGAGGAGGCACCGAGCCGCGTCTCCACCGCCCCCCAGAAGGACTTGAGCGAGAGCCGGGGTTTCCAACCTTCTTGCTGCTCGACGTCGGGAGTCATGCCGATAGGGTATGACCTCTCCCGTCATGAGGACACCTCCGCCAGACGTGTCCGCGATGGCCCATCCCGCTCGCCCTGGTACATGGCGAGCACGGACTGCCGGGCGCTGGCCATCTGCTCCGCCGGCACTCCGCCCAACGCGAGCGCCGCCGCCTTGCGCACCTGGGCATCATCGCTGTGCAGCAGCGACTGAATCTTGCCGGCCGACCCGGCGCTGATCTTCTGGGTGTCCATGTTGCCGAGGATCTTCGCCGTCACCTTCGGGTCCGTGGAGGCGGCCGCGGCCGACACCGCGGCGTCCGAGGCCGGGCCGTGATAGCCCGAGTAGACGTTCTGGATGTCCTCGGCGATGTTGGTGGCGGCCTCCTGGCGCACCTCGGGCGAGGGGTCGCGCACCAGCTTCTCGTACAGGTCGCCCGTATTCTCCAGGGCGCTGGTGCGCCGCATCGAGCGCACGGTGGCGGCGCGCACGGCCGGGTCTCGCTCTTCCAGGGCCCGCTTCGCCACGAGCTTGATGGCCTCGGGGTCCGCCCCGCGCTCGGTCCGCGCCACCAGCGCGGTCGCCAGGTGCTCGGCCATGACGGGGTCCGTCTCACGCTCGAACGCGGCCTGGAGCTCGTGAGCGGGCAGGGTGACGGCGGACTCGCGCAGCAGCGTGCGCAGGTACTTCTTGTAGGCCTCGGAGTTGGACTGGAGCCCGCGGCGGATGGAGTCCATCAGGCCCTCGACCGAGCAGCTCCCGCCCTGGAGTGCTGGGCCCGGGGCGGCCACCTGGGCGGCGGCCTCTGTGGGCACGAGGGGGCAGAGCGTGAGCGCCAGCAGGAGGGTGCGGAAGGTGGCGGTGCGTGTCATGGGAGCTCCCGGGCTCACTCGTGGCGGTCGAGGCAGTTGAAGGGGTGCTGGTGAGGTTGTGCGCCGCCATTTGTGGTGTTGAGCCTCGAGCAGTCACGCCGCCAAGGACGCCCACGCCCCTGCTGCCTCCCCCTGGGGAGGCCACTGGGCCGGCGTGTGCCCCAGGGCGCTGCACCGTGTCTGCACCAGCCCGGCCCCAGCCCTCGTGGCACCCAGGGCCGCGGCTGAAGCGGCCTACGGCACGGGGGGAAGACCGCCGATGGCGATGAAGCTGGTCACGCTCAGGGTGTAGTTCTCGAGCTTCTCGGCCCGGACCAGGCGGTCGGCGGTGGCGCTGAACCAGACCTTGTTGACCCGGTGGCCGTCGGGCACGAGGATCTTCGCATCGCAGTAGAGCAGACCGAGATCCGAGCCCTGGAGCGGCACCTCGTAGCAGAACTGGGCGTACTTGTAGTCCACCCGGTTGCTGTCGAAGTTGCACATCGACGCGACGACGTCGCCACCCGCCCGGTAGATGAGCTGGTGATTGTCGATGCTGTTGCCGAGCAGCTCGGAGTTCCACCCGGAGACGTTGGACGTGAACGCGGTGTAGCTGTCACAGGCCGTGCTGTCGACGGTCTCCATCATGCTCACCTCGTTCGCGGAGAGCTCGCGGACCTCGGGGGTACGGCCGCGCCGGGCCGCCTCGCGCACATGCACCTCGCGCAGCGGGGCGGGGACCTCGGTGCCCTCGGGCGCCACCGCCAGGAACGCCTCCAGCGAGGTGGCTCCACGCGCGTTGAGCCGATCCAGGGAGGAAGGAGCGTTCAGCGGGGCCACCTCGGTGATGGACACCACCGGAGTGCCACCGTTTCCGCCCTCGTACTCGACGGTGAAGCTCAGCCGGGCGCCCCCGGCCGTCTCGAACTCGCCGAGAACCTCGGAGCTGTACTCGATGACCTGGCGCTCGGCCTGCGTCGCGTCCGCCTCCGACTCGGGCCCACAACCGGTGAGCGCGAGCATCGCGCCCGCCAGGCTGGAGACCAGGGCCCGGGTGGTGAAACCAGGGCGCTTGTTGCTCGGGATGGACTTGCTGGAGATCGTGTTCGTCATGGCCGTTTCCTTGAGTGGGGGTTTCCGTTTGCCGCCTCCAACCCATGAGCAAGCGGCGGGCCAGCCGCTCCGGCCGCGATGAAGCCTCGAAGGACGCGGAAGAACGCGCTCGCGCCCGCCTGGGAGCGGGGGGAGCGGCAAGAGTTGCATGCAACACCTGCATGCAACGCCTGCCAGGGCTAGACTGCCCCCATGCGCGAAGAGGACCAGACCTGGACCCAGGACAAGGTGCGCGTGAGCGTGCGCGCCGGGTGGTTCCGTCTGCTCGTGGTGGATGGAGCGACCTCGTCCATGGTGGAGCTGCCGCCCAAGGGGCTGCTGCTCGTCGGGAGGGCCCCGGAGGCGGATCTCCGGCTGGCGGACCGCTCCGTCTCCCGGCGGCACGCCCGCATCTTCCTGGACGAGGGCCAGATGCGCATCACCGACCTCGAGAGCCACAACGGCGTTCGCGTCAACGGACAGCCCCTGACGCAGGTGCACACGCTCCAGCCGGGTGACGTGGTGAACATCGGCGAGGTGCACCTGGTGGTGTACACCGCGGCCGCCTCGACGCCCGCGTCCCCCGCGGAGGGCGCGCCCCAGGTCACCGAGCTCACGCTCGGCGAGCGCACCGTGGTGGTGGCCGACCCCGCCATGAAGCGCCTGTACGAGCTCATCCGCCGGCTCGCGGCCAGCGAGCTGCCGGTGCTCATCCTGGGCGAGACGGGCGCCGGCAAGGAGAACGCCGCCTTCGCCGTGCACCACTGGTCCCGCCGCTCGGGCAAGCCCTTCGTGGCCCTCAACTGCGCCACCCTCGGCGAGACGCTGGCGGAGAGCGAGCTGTTCGGCCACGAGAAGGGGGCCTTCACCGGGGCGGCGTCCGCCAAGGAGGGTCTGCTGGAGACGGCCGCCGGGGGGACGGTCTTCCTGGATGAGGTGGGAGAGCTGCCGCAGGGCGCTCAGGCCAAGCTGCTGCGGGCCCTGGAGGCGCGGCGCATCCTGCGCGTGGGCGGCACCCGGGAGCGGGACATCGACATCCGCATCGTCGCCGCCACCCACCGCCAGTTGGAGAGGGAGGTGGAGGCCGGGCGCTTCCGGAGGGATCTCTTCTTCCGGCTGGGAGGCGCGACCGTGGTGCTGCCGCCGCTGAGGGACCGTCCGAGCGAGGTGGGCGTGCTGGCGCGCCGGTTCCTCGACAAGGCCTGTGCCGCCACCGGACGCGAGCCCCTCACACTGGCGCCGGCCACCCTGGAGGTGCTCGAGCGCCATGGCTGGCCAGGCAACGTGCGCGAGCTGAAGAACACGCTGGAGTATGTGGCGGCCACGGTGGATCAGTCCCTCGTCGAGCCGAAGCACCTGCCCGAGCGCATCCTCTCCGCGCTGCGTTCCCCGGAGCCAGGGCCCGAGGCACCTGCCGAAGCCCCCTCACCGGCGGCGGCTCCCTCGCGCCGCGGTGCCTCGGTCTCCGAGGAGATGCGCGCCCTCGAGCGCGAGCGCATGGTCGAGGCGCTGCGTGCGACGGGCGGGGTGAAGGTGCGCGCGGCCGAGCTCATCGGCATGCCGATGCGCACCTTCGCGCTCAAGTGCAAGCGGTACGGCTTGCCGTGAGCACCGCTCCGGCCCAGTGGGAGCCACCCGCCTCCTTCGAGGAGTACCACCTCCTGCGCGCGCTCGGACAGGGGGCCATGGGGCAGGTCTACCTCGCGCGCGACACGCTGCTCGACCGGCTCGTCGCCGTGAAATTCCTCTCGGGCCTGGCCCCGGACGAGAGCCAGCGGGAGCGCTTCCGCATCGAGGCGCGCGCCGTCGCCCAGCTCCAGCACCCCAACATCGTCGCCATCTACCGCATCGGCGAGGTGCTGCGCCGCCCCTACCTCGTCTCGGAGCTCATCCGCGGCACCAGCCTCGACAAGCTGGAGCGCCCCGTCCCCTGGGAGCGGACGCTGGACATCGGCATCGGCCTGGCGCGCGCGCTGGCGGCGGCACACCGGCACGGCGTGCTGCACCGGGACATCAAACCCGCCAATGCCATGCTCACCGAGGAAGGCGAGGTCAAGCTGCTGGACTTCGGCCTCGCCAAGCTGCTGGATGCCGGCGAGCGGGGAGGCGCGCGGGCACGGCCAGAGGCCCCCTCGCGCGAGCCGCTGCCGCTCGGCATGGAGCCGGCCGGCGCGGACAGTCTGGCCACGCTGCCGGCCGCGGGAGCGCTCGCGGCGACGCCAGCGGTGGGGGACCGGAAGGAGAGGCCCACCAGCGCGCTGACGGCCACGGGCGCCTGGGTGGGGACGCCCCGGTACATGGCCCCGGAGCTCTGGCGCGGCGAGCCGGCCTCGTTCCGCAGCGACGTGTACGCGCTCGGCGTGCTCCTCCATGAGCTGTGCGCGGGCCAGGCGCCCCACCACGGCCTGGGACTCCAGGAGCTGCGCGAGGCCGTGCAGCTGGGTCGCGCTCCGCCGCTGGCCTCGGTGGTGCGCGGCGTCGAGCCGCGCCTCGCGGCGCTCATCGACCAGTGCCTCGAGCCCGAGCCAGCGCGACGGCCCGCCTCGGGAGAGGCGCTGCGCGAGGCGCTGGAGTCGTTGCGTGAGGGGGAGCAGGAGGCGGGGGGGGCGACGGCGCGGCCCTACCCGGGCCTGCATGCCTTCTCCGCCGAGGAGCGCGGGAACTTCTTCGGCCGCGGAGCCGAGGTGCGCGCGCTGCTCGAGCGCCTGCGCGCCGAGCCGTTCGTCCTGGTGGCGGGGGACTCGGGCGTGGGGAAGTCCTCGCTGTGCCGCGCCGGGCTGCTGCCACGCATCGCCGAGGGGGCCCTGGGAGGACAGTGGGCGGTGGTGGCGGTGGTGCCCGGGAGGCACCTGCTGAGCGCGCTGGCCGCCGCGCTGGCGCCCCTGCTGACGCTGAGCGAGGCCCGGCTCGCCGAGGAGCTGCGCGCCGATTCCCTGGCGCTGGCACGGCTGCTGAGGACGCACGCCGGAGGGCGGAGCACGCTGCTCTTCGTGGACCAGTTGGAGGAGTTGCTCACCCTGGCCGTGCCGGAGGAGGCCGCCCGGGTGGCCGAGGCGCTCGGGAGGCTGGCGGAGGGAGTGCCCGGTGTGCGGCTGGTGGCCACCGTGCGCGGCGACTTCCTCACGCGGCTGGCCACCCTGCCCGGCCTGGGCGAGCGGCTCTCTGGAGCGCTGTACGTGCTGCGCCCGCTGTCGGAGACGGGGCTGCGCGAGGCCATCACCCGGCCGGCGCGCGCCAACGGGGTGTCCTTCGAGTCGGAGGCGCTGGTGGAAGCGCTGGTGGCGGCGGGGCGCGCCGAGGGGGGGCTGCCCCTGCTGCAGTTCGCGCTCGCCGAGCTGTGGGAGGCCCGGGACGTGGGGCGGCACCTCATCCCCGCCGCCACGCTGGAGAAGCCAGGCGGCGTCGCGGGCGCACTGGCCCACCACGCCGATGGGGTGCTGGCGAGGCTGTTGCCCGCGCAGCAGAAGGTGGCCCGCGAGCTCCTCCTGAGACTCGTCACGCCGGAGGGGACACGGGCGCGGCGCCCGGCCTCGGAGCTGCTGGGAGAGGGGGCCCGGGCGGAGGACGCGCGGGCCGTCCTCGAGACGCTGGTGCGCGGACGGTTGCTGGTGGCGCGCGAGGCCGAGGGAGAGGCGGCCTACGAGGTGGCACACGAGGCGTTGCTCACCCGCTGGGAGCAGCTCCGCGGCTGGCTGGCGGGAGATGCCGGGCGCCGTGCGGCCCACCAGCGCCTGGAGCGGGCCTCGGCCGAGTGGCAGCGGCTGGGGCAGCCGAGGGAGGCGCTCTGGGGAGCCCGCCTGCTGGCCGAGGTGCGCGCGCTCGAGCCGGACGAGCTGGCGCCGCGGGAGGCCGCCTTCCTCGTCTCCTCGCGCCGGGCCGTTCGCAGGGGCCGTCTGGTGCGCCTGGGCGCCGCGCTGGCGCTGCCCCTCGCGGCGGCGCTCCTCCATGGCGGCAACCTGCTGCTGCTGCGGCTCGAGACGGACCGTGAGGTGGGCCGGCACCTCGAGACGGCGCGGCATCACCTGCAATGGGCACGGCAGCAGAACGCCGTCATCGAGGCGCTGCGGGAGCGGGCCTTCACCGCCTTCGATGGGCGGCGGAAGAAGGAGAGCGAGGAGGACTGGGCCCGCGCCAACGAGCTGACCGCCCGGATGAACGAGCGGGGCCATGACCTGGCCCGCCAGGAGTTGGAGAAGGCGATGTTGCGCGACCCGGGCCGGGCCGGCACGCGCCACCTGCTGGCGGGAGCCCTCTACGAACGCCTGGTGCTGGCGGAGCGCGACCACCAGGACGCCCTGCGCGGACACCTGCTGCGCCAGCTCGAGCTGTATGACGAGACGGGCGAGTACCGCCGCCGCTTCCACGCCCCGGGGCGGCTCGAGCTCGAGACGCGCCCCGCGGGAGCCACCGTCCGCGTCCAGCAATACGTGGAGGAGGAGGGCCGCCCGCGCCTGGGGCCCCACCGGCCGCTCGGCACCACCCCGCTGGCGGGAGTCGCGTTGGAGCCCGGCTCCTACCGGCTGGAGCTCCACCTGGCCGGCCGTCCCCCCGTGCTCTACCCGCTCCTCGTCACGCGCGGGGAGCAACTGCACCTGCGCCTCCCCCTGCCGGCCTCCGTCCCGGAAGGCTACGTCTACGTGCCTCCGGGCCGGTTCCTCTTCGGGAGCCGGGATGAGGAGCTGGTGCGGCGCGTCTTCCTGCAGACGCAGCCGCTGCACACCGTGCGCACCGGCGGCTATCTGATCGCCCGCCACGAGGTGACCTACGGCGAGTGGTTGCGTTTCCTGCGCGCGCTGCCTCCCGCGGAGCGGGCCCTGCGCCGGCCCCTGGCCACCAACACCTTTGGCCGTGTCGCGCTGAGCGAGCTGCCCGGGGGAACGTGGCAGCTCACCCTGCAGCCCCGGACACACGCCTACGTGGCCCGCGAGGGCGAGCCGGTGCGCTACCTCGAGCGCGAGCGCAACGCCGAGCAGGACTGGCTGCGCATGCCCGTCTCCGGAGTCTCCTGGGAGGATGCCCGGGCCTACGCGGCGTGGCTGTCCGGCTCGGGCCAGCTGCCCGGGGCCCGCCTGTGCGAGGTGCACGAGTGGGAGCGCGCCGCCCGCGGTGCCGATGCGCGCATCTACCCTCACGGGGACCGGCTGGAACCGGGGGACGCCAACTTCGACCGGGCCTATGGACAGAAGGTGCTCGCCTTTGGCCCGGACGAGGTGGGCAGCCACCCCGCCTCGGACAGCCCCTTCGGCATCGCCGACCTCACGGGCAATGTCTGGGAATGGAACCAGGTGGCCGCCGAGCCCACGGCCGCCCTCTACTCGGGCGGCAGCTTCTACCAGGACGTCATCAGCAACCGGAGCAACAACCACGTGCGGGGCGAGCCCTCGCAGCGCACGGCCCTCATCGGCCTGCGCATCTGCGCGGACCCGCCCGTGCCGGACCCCTGAGCCCTCCTCGAAGCCTTGGCCGATCACTTGCACGCCTGGAGACGGCCAGGAACACCCGCCGTAATAGGGAGGTATTCCGGATGATTGGGAGAGAAACGAGGCACGGACTGAAGCGGCTCGGGCTGTCCACGGTGTTGGCGCTCCTCACCCTGGCCACGCGTGCCGGGGCGGCGAACGAGGGGTACGAGGGACAGCAGGGCACGCGCCTGCATGGGACGGCGCCGGAGCTGTTCGAGCGGGTTTCCATCCCGTTGACGAGCGCCACCACCCTGGGCGGCATCGCCATCCAACAGGTGGTCATCGACAAGGGGCAACTGAAGAGCGGAGTGCCCGCGTTGAAGGGCGCGCAGTGGAGCGGAGCGCGCTTCAATGCCTGGGTGAAGACCGAGCTGGTGACCTTCCAGATTTCCCAGGCCCAGCCGCACCGCAACGTGTACGCCGACCCCGACTCGCCCGAGAGCCTGTCGGCCACGGTATGGGAGTACGAGGTGAAGTGGAGCTCACCTGCTCTGGGGAGCGGGGAGCTGTGCCCGGGGAGCGCGGCGCTCGTGCTGCCGGGGAGCTGGAACGGAGCGCGCTACGCGCACAGCACCACCACCTTCTCCTTCGCCTGCCTGCCCCGGCGGCAGCTCGACGGGACCCTGGTGAAGGGAGGCGTGGCGGCCAAATGCGTGGACTGGGGCTACCCTCCCTGGACGAGCGAGGATCCGAGGTTGGACAACAGCTCGCTGTCCCTGACGGAGATGGATGCGATTCGCCACCACCTGGCCTGTACGGCCATGGCCACCGCGGACTTCTGCGGCGAGGCCCGGCCCAACACCCTGGACGGCACCCCCATCACCCTCTTCCACCAGGGCAATGTGCGGAGCGAGGTGGTGAATGCCTATTCGCCACCGGTCGTCTCGGGAGGCCCGCTGGGGCAAGGCTTCTTCTTCGAGGCCGCGTGGGTCATGGTGGATGCGAGCACGGGTCAGCCCCTCCTGTCCGCCCCCCACTTCCCGACGACCCCGGTGCGCGCACAGGCGCTGTGCCTGACGAAGAAGCGCTGGGCCACGCTTCCGCCCGCGGGCACGTGCACCATCCAGGGGCCCCTGGTGGATCCTCGAAGCGCGTGGATGGATCCCCGCCAGCCGCGCCCTCCTTCCCGGTACTGTGAGGAGTACAGCCGGGACGAGCTGATACAGAATGGCGCCGTGCTGTTCTCCTACTCGAGGTTCCTCGACGCCGGGCTCTTCCGGTTCAAGCGCAACAACGAACACACCCAGTACACCGACCAGTTCCTGAGCACGGCGCACATCGTCATCAACCCGCAGCCGCCCTACACCTACCAGCCGGATCCCTCCCTCTTCCCCAACGCGGACGAGTACGTGCTGGATACCCGCATCGCGCTGGGCTTCGAGGGCCCGCTCTTCAAGTTCGACGCCCCCGCCACGGTGCTGGACGGGCTGCCGGTGCGCCGGCTGCTGCGCTACCGCCAGAAGGATGGCACCGGACGCTTCGTCACCCTGGTGGAGGGAGCCCCGGTGCCCGCTGACCATCAGCTCGACCTGGATGCCCGGGCCCAGGGCGTCGAGGGCCATGTCCGTGATGGGCTGGCCCCCGCCACCACCCCCCGCCCCCTCCACCTGTATGGCAATGGGAGCGACTACTTGACGAGCACCCAAGGCAACGTCCCGGACTTCATGCAGCGCACGGCCTCCCCCATGGGATACATGCCTTCGCTGGCGGACTACGCGGCCCAGCAGCCGTGAGCAACTGTCAGAAGGGGGGCCGGGTGCCCACTCCGCCGCTGGCGCCGCCAACGCACTGCGTGAACGGTGATTGCGTGCCGCGGGAGACGGACGCGGTGGGGACGCAGCCCCCGCTGACGGATGGGAACGGTGCTGTCCATTGTTTGTTGCGGGCAGGCCGGAACAAGGGATGATGGCCGGACAACGCGGGAAGGAAGACATGCGCGGCCTGAGACAAACACTTGTATGGATATGCATGGTGGCCAGCCCTGCCCTGGGAGCACAGCCCCCGGGAGCAAAGGCACAGCCTCGCCCGCTGAGCACCGTGCTGTCGGTGGATGCCGTGAGCCTGGTGCGCAGCACCTTGCAGCTCGAGGGAGAGCGGGTCCTGACGGAGAAGCTCAGCGTCCAGCTGGGAGTCGGCCTCTCGCTGTCCGCCAGCCGGGTGGGCCGGGAGGTTCCCATCGCCAGCGCCGGAGGCTTCGTCACCCGGCGCGTCGAGCAGGGCAACACCACGGGCACCGTGTCCCTGTCGCCGGGCGTCCGCTACTTCCTGTGGGGCAGTGCTCCCGAGGGGCTGTGGGGTGGCCTGCAGCTCGGGGGAGGCGTGGGCCGCAGCTTGTTCGACAGCCGGTCGGATGGCGTGGCCGAGCCGTCCCGCATCACGAGCCTGCTGACCCTGGGCGGTGACGCCCTGGTGGGCTACTCGCTGCTGCTCACCCGGGGCTTCATGCTCCAGGCCGCCGTGGGGATGGGGGCCGCGTACACGACCTACGAGGAGTCGTCGACCCTCTCGATAGGGCCGGATGACCAGCCCTCCCATGGACCTCCCTCACGCACGCACCGCTGGGACTTCGGCCCTACCACCCGGCTCGCGCTCGGCTGGGCCTTCTGAGTCCGGGCGGCGTGCACGGCCTCGATTCCTGGCTACGGTACCGGGCACGCGGGGCTGGCGCTGGGGCAGGTGCCGCAGCCGGTGCCCTCGCAGTACTGACACGCGTCCCGCACGGCCGGATCGCTGGGCGCCGACTGGTCGTGCACCACCTGCACCTGGCAGGCCGCCGAGGCCCGGTTCCCACTCGGATCCGTGACCGTGAAGTGCACCGTGTACACACGCCCGTTGCCGTGCCCCTGCCGCTCCGAGCGCAGCCGCGCCGCCGACCCGCCCCCCAGCTCGATGTCCCGGCACGTGTGGCCATCGCCCACGGCGTCATCCACCAGCGAGTCATCCTCCACCTCATCCGACTCGGCCCTGGAGATGACACCCACCGCGTCCACGTCCAGCGGACCGTGACACCTGTCCACCACGCTCTCCACGCAGTGGCTGAGCTTGAAGTCCAGCATCTCATGGTTGGGCGCCCACAGGCTCACCGGCGCCGGCTTGAGGGTGATGATGGGGGCGAGGGTGTCCACCACGCACACCTGGTGCCCGCAGCTCGCGCCCTGGCCAATGGAGTCGCTCGCCGAGCACGTCCCCGTATTGCACCCCAGCGGGAAGAAGCTGCCCGAGGGCGGCTGGCACGACACGCTGTAGCCCGGCACTCCGCCCGTGACCGAAGGGGAGAAGCTCGCCACCGCGCCTCCGTTCTCGCACTCCAGCGTCTGCGAAGCCGGGCAGTCGATGTACAGCGGCGGTGGGGGATCTCCCGCGCAGTCCGGTGGGCTGACGGCGACTGCCAGGACTCCCAACATCACGAATGCCTTCATCTGTGAGTGCCTCCCTGTTTCAGGGAAGCATAGACCAGAAGCGGGGGGCTGTCCGGTGTCTGGTGGAGTGTCCACTTGACCGGGGCAAGCCCACTGCTCTCCGGGGAGCAGCTCCCGCGCATCTGTTGAGAGGTGGGATTGGCTCCGCCCTGCTGCAGCTGGGACGAGTGGCCGGGCTGGACATGTACGGGGCGGCTTCCGCTCGCTCGCATGAACTGGTACCAGGAGGACCTGGCCGCCCTGCTGGATCTGCTCGGCCGTGGAGCCGTGACAGGCAAGATTGTCCTGCTCTGCAACGGCTGGGGAACAGCCTTGCCATGGACGAGCCATCCCTCCCTCCTCCAGGAGTGAGGCCTTCTCCTCGGCCGCCTCTTTCCATCCATTTCTCTCGTGGGCAAGATTTTCCAGGAAACAGGTTCACGTATTTCAAACGAACCTGGGGAGAAATCATCGTGAAAATGAAGATTACATTCTACGGATTCCCAGACAATGACCCTCCAAGCAAGGACATCGCATTTCCTGTCATCCACCAGCAGGCGGGTGGAAGGGGAACCTTCGAAGATCCCATCACGGCGGCGACGGCTACGCCTGAAAACGGCGGGAGGTTCACCCCAGGCACGCGCATGTACGTGCCCTCGCTGCAGAAATACCTGATCGTCGAAGACTCGTGCGCATCGTGCAGCCCGGACCAGGTCGATATCTGGATGGAGAGCGATGAGCGTTCTCCAAGCGAGATCGTCCTGAAATGCGAGGAGGCCTGGACACCAGACACGCCGGTGGAGGTCGAGATCTCTCCAACTCAGGGCCGTCCAGTGAATACCGGTCCTTTCTTCGATGTGAACTCCTCAGCCTGTACGATATAGACGGCAGCTGAAAATCAGGATCTTCTGTAGCTGAGGTGGGCGCTCGACGGTGGACGGAGGGTCTCCGGTGAGAGACGGGAGAGGAGCGGTCGGAAGAGGCGACTGTCACTCTGGCAACAGCCCTGGTCGCGGAGTTGCAGTGCG